>JAHDCZ010000199.1 GCA_020629615.1 Saprospiraceae bacterium | reverse complement strand
TATTTAGTCCAAATAAAAGCACAATGACTCAAAGAAGTATTGCTGATTTAAAAAAAGGAGAACGTGCACAAATCCTTAAATTTCTTCAAAATGATTTTGCTGCCAAACTGCATACCTTAGGCTTAAAGCCGAATGAAACTGTAGAAATGGTTCGACTATCTCCTTTTGGGCAAGCCATGTACTTAAAAATAAACGATCAATTTGTTGCTCTTCGCAAAGAAGAAGCTCATTCAGTAATCATCAGCTAATGTCATTACCAAAAACCAATATTGCGCTAGTTGGAAACCCCAACAGTGGAAAATCTAGTCTTTTTAATCATTTCACTGGTCTGAGACAACGGATTGGAAATTTTCCAGGAGTCACAGTGGACAAAAAACTAGGAACGGCTAAAATTGCTAATGACATCATCCAAATGATCGACCTTCCTGGTACTTACAGTCTTTATCCTAATTCGAAGGACGAAAAGATCGTCATTGATATTTTAACCAATCCTGATGATCAAAATTATCCTGATTGCATCATTTATGTCGCAGATGTCAATAATTTAGAACGACATCTCTTGTTGGCTACTCAAATTATGGATCTACAAATACCAATGATCCTTTGTTTAAACATGATGGATCTTTCGGATCTAAATGGAGAGGAACTTACGAAAAAATTAAAATCTAGGTTTGACATCCCTGTAATATGTGTTTCCAGTAAAACCAAAGAGAACTTAGAAGTAATAGAAAATCAAATTTCAATATTTATAAATGAAGGATCTGATAAATTCGTTCGAAAGGAAGTCTTTTACCAATTAAATTCTTTGGAAAAACAACTGGTAGAAGACAGGAGTGATAATAATGAATATCTATCCTTACTAAAAACTCATCATGTAGATTGGCTTTCCCATTTGACGAAAGTCGAAAGAAAATTGATCTCTGAAAAGTCTATATCCCTTGGTTTTGAAAAAATTAAGTTTCAAATTCGAGAAACTTTGCAACGATTCAATCTATTTTCGGACATCACTAAAATAGATTCTGGTTCCAATAAAAACTTGAAGTTATCGGAAAAAATTGATTCCTTTATCACGCATCGTTTGTTTGGACCGATTATATTTTTTGCCATCATGTTTATCATGTTTCAGTCCATCTATGCATGGTCAGAGTGGCCCATGAATTTGATTGATAATGCTTTTGCATCTCTTGGTCAACTTGTACAAGACAACATGAGCGATCATTGGTTTCGGAGCCTTTTAGTAGATGGCGTGATTGCGGGATTGGGTGGCATTGTTATTTTCATTCCTCAAATAACGATTCTTTTTTTATTGATAGCCTTTTTGGAAGAAATTGGATATATGTCGCGAGCTGTATTTATGTTTGATGGCATCATGCGGCGTTTTGGATTAAATGGTCGTAGTATCGTAGCACTGGTTTCAAGCGGTGCTTGTGCGATCCCAGCAATTATGTCTACTAGGACAATAAGTAATTGGAAAGAACGTCTGACGACAATCATGGTTGCGCCGCTTATTTCATGTTCTGCTAGAATTCCTGTCTACGCAGTTTTAGTTGGATTTGTTGTACCATCCACGACCATTCTGGGAATCTTCAATGCCCAGGGACTTGTATTCATGGGACTATATATTCTCGGCATTGTAGCTGCTTTAGTTTCTGCTTGGGTATTTAAAATAGTTTTAAAATCTGATGAGCCTTCTTTTCTGATGATTGAATTGCCTCAATACAAGACACCCATTTGGAAGAATATATTTTACACCGTCAAAGAAAAAGTAACCACTTTTATTGTGGAAGCAGGTAAAGTCATATTTGTTATTTCTATCGTTCTTTGGTTTTTGGCAAGCTATGGACCCAATGATAAAATGGCACTTGCAGAACAAAATGCTCTAACCGAAGCTTCGAATCAATCTTTAAATGAAAGTGATACTGAAAATTTGGTCGCATCATACAAACTAGAATCATCTTATGCAGGACATCTTGGAAAATTAATCGAGCCGACCATTGCACCACTCGGATTTGATTGGAAAATGGGAATCGCCCTAATTTCTTCGTTTGCGGCAAGAGAAGTTTTTGTTGGCACCATGGCCACCATTTATTCTATCGGAAATACGGATGATGAATTGACCGTAAGAGAAAAAATGGCAGGAGAAATCAATCCGATCACAAAGCGACCTGTTTATAACATGGCGACTTCTTTATCCTTATTGATATTTTATGTATTTGCTTTGCAGTGCATGAGTACCTTGGCAGTCACTAAAAGAGAAACCAAGTCTTGGAAATGGCCATTAATTCAATTCAGCTATATGGGCATTTTAGCCTACTTAGGTAGCTTGATTGTATATCAACTTTTGAGTTAACTTACAGCGAAGAACCAAGTGTAATGTCCATTTCGAATTCTTCTTCATCGCGAATATATCGGACTTTCACTGTACTACCGGGCTTATATTTTTCTAAGGCCAATATCAAATCATTTCCTGATTTAATCGCATCATCATTGATCCCCGTAATAATATCACCATACCTTCTAATGCTTCCTTGTTGACTTGTTAATGTTCCAAGCAATCCACTTTGAGCTGCAGTACCATCAGCTACAACTGCCGCAATCATAGCTCCTTCAATCCCCCATCGTTCAGTAAATTGAGAAGGTACCAATTCTACTCCCAACATCGGACGCTTAACTTCACCATATTCAATAATATCAGGCACAACCCAATTGACTATATCCACAGGAATTGAGAATCCAATTCCTGCAGATGCACCCGAAGGACTATAGATGGCAGTATTCACTCCAATTAATCGACCCGATGAATCCAATAATGGTCCTCCAGAATTACCGGGATTGATGGCGGCATCGGTCTGTATTACATCTCGAATAGGAATCCTAGCCAAAGACTCAATCTCACGACCCAAAGCACTGATCACACCTGTAGTCAAGGTTTGATCCAATCCAAATGGATTACCAATTGCATAAACCGATTGACCTACTCTTAAATCATGAGAAGAGCCAACGGGAATCGGTCTTAGTTTATCCAAAGGTGCATCAATTTTCAAAATAGCGATATCCTTTCTCGCCTCAAAACCAATAATTTCTGCAGGCCAAACACTTTGATCACTAAGGGTCACTTCCCACTTTTGACCATCCTTTATGACGTGATAATTTGTGACGATATGACCTTCTTCATCCCAAA
>JAHDCZ010000058.1 GCA_020629615.1 Saprospiraceae bacterium | reverse complement strand
TGAAGACTTTTGAAACTCTTTTTCCAATCGACTAATCGCTGGTTTTATCCACATAAATGAACCGTCAGGCCAATATCGCTTTCTGTATGTGAGGTCCAAGACTCGTTCGATTACATGTCGAAAAACACTTGGTTTTCTGATCTCCTCCGAAGAAACCACCTCGTTTCTTCGACTTCTAAACCCTACCTTGTTTTGAAACCAATCAAACAAGGTATTATGTCCTTCTCTATACACCTGAACACCACTTATCTTTTCTGATATAGGACTCCCCTTTCGTAGTGAAGTGAGGACGTAAACTTGATGTCCATTTTTGTTCCAGTACTCCGCAATGGCTTGCCAACGATAAACATTAGGTGTTTGCAATGGAGCATATTGTGATACGATGATTAATATGTTTTTGGAGATAGACAAAATTTGATAATATTAGTTCATTGTATTCTTAGGAGGAAAATAATCAAATCCAAGATCAGATAAAATAGTTATAAATTTTTCCTCAGAGCGAGTTACGTGTTCTATGGCCTCCTTGGTCAAGTAATTCTCAGATTGGGAAAAGCTTCTTTTGGTAACGTTCACTTTCTCATGTTTTGAAATAATATCCAATTCTTCCTTAGAAAAATCATATTGAGACAAAAACGCTCTTAGATCATTTTTTAAATTTTCTTGTTGCATAAAATAAACTTGAGGCATGTCGTCCAGATATCGTTTTGAATCAAAATAGGACTGTGTCATTTTAGGAAAGGTATTCAAAGGATCTCTTAAAAACATTCGTAAGAATAAAATCGTTTGCACTCCAATATCGAGATTTTTATCAATCCTATATTGTGCTTTAAGGTGATTTGCTACCATTTCTCGATAAACGGTATACTCATTTAAACTAATCTCTGGATAGTGAGCTAGCTGTTTCTTTATCGTTTCAATTTTAACCAAAGGGTGTTTGATCCACCAGCGAAAACTATATTCGGATTCGAAACGATCATATGGATTTCGGATAATTGAAGCAATAGTTTTGTTTCTATGCTTTGAAGGAATTTGATAGTACGACCCATGTTGATTCTTGTGCCACCTTACAGATGAATGTGGCATTTCTAACTCGACAAAACCGGTTTTCTTTAGCTTAGTATATACTAAAAATCTGTTTATCAAGGTCGGTTCTATTCTACTTAAAAACATCGTCTTGATCACAGTACAAGCGAAAGTACTTCCTGTCTTAGGTAAATTCAATAAAACAAAATCGTCTGTGATCAACATAATTATCGCTTGATTCCAAAAACCACCAGGGTTATTTTATAAATAGATTGAAACATTGCTCGATCAAAAATAAAATAAACCAAACAAGTAATGATCGGAATAATTATAAGCGCTATTGCATTTTCTAACTTGAGCAAAATTAAAATAGACAATACCACACCGGCAATGAACGGCGTTTTAAAATAATTCATCTGCCTTAAAAACGAAACCTCTAATATCTGCTTAGTTAACGTGGAATTAATCAAAAAAATGAAAACTTCAGAGAGTATCTTTCCTATTAACAAACCTGTTATTCCAAAATATGCTCCAACACTCAAACAAAAAAAAGTAGAAATCAGTCGTAGATACATCCCCTTGTAGACTATTTCTTTCTTGCCCGAAGAAACCAACAACGAACCAAAAAAAGTATTCAATGACATCGGAATTATCGCCACCAACACAAATGTCGAAAAGTAGTGTATCTCCGACCAATCACTGCCAACCATTAAAATCAAATAGTCTAATAAAAAATAAATAATAAAAATCATGGGAAGTAGAAAGAATGAGAATATTTGTAAGGTTCTATAATAGAGAATTTCTCTCTCTTTTACATTCTTCTGAGATAAGCTCGTCATTAAAACCTCCGAAATGGATCGAGCTAAACCACGAGAAGGAACAGAGAAAAGTGTTAACGATCGATTAAATATACCTTGAAAACGAAAACCAAATAAGCCCGTAACCAAAAACTGATCATAATTTTTAGCTGCGTACACCATAAGGTTATTTATGCCTAAACTCCGACTGTATTCCATAAAATAAGTATCAACTGCTGTCGTATCCTTGTTTAATCGATTTCTAAAAAAACTTAAATAAAAAATCATTAGAAACAAAAAATTAACCGCAAACCAGCAGATCAATGCCCAAAAATGATGCTCAAAAAAAATTAAAATGACCGCTACTGCAAGAGCTATAAAAAGTGAACAAATTTCGATTTTGGCAATCAATCCAAACTTATACTCTTTTTTCCAAACCGCCCTAGGGACCACTGTAAACGAATAAAATAATAAGCTTGTAAACAAAAAGCCTAACTCCAAAAACAGCTGCCGAGAAAAAAAATAAATAACAAGAATAGCTAAACTCCAGATTAAAAAAGAAACCTTAATGTTGATACCCATCAGATGGTTGATCTGAGCGGGATTAATTTCTTTCTTGTGAATAATTGCTCCTGTTATCCCTTGTTCGATCACAATCCTCAAACCCTCAATTACAACAACGCAAATCGCAAAAACGCCAAAATTTTCTGGGCTGATTATCTTCATAAAAAAGATGTTGACAATCAATCGTATTGATATCTGTAGCGCGTTGTTTATCGTGTTCCATTTTACGCTTTGGATAGATGCCTTTGCTTCTTGTTGACTCAATAGTGGTAGCTTATATCTTTTGATTTGGTTTGGCGATTGAAAGTAAACTTTCAGAACACTAAACTATTCTATTTCAGTTGAAAAATATCACAATATTATATCAGAATACATAAAGATTAACCTTGATCATCTTTTAATCTTTTATCTTGTCTTCAAAAATGACAAGTGAATTCGATTTCAATCCAACAATCCTCAAAGGCACAAAATGAAGATCGCCGTTGCTGTCGTAGTATATAATGGTGAAAAATGGTTGAAGCGATGCTTGACAAGTATCGCAAAAGATCCTTTAGCCGACCTCTTTATTTGGAACAATAATTCCACTGACGGAAGTAGGGATATAATCGATGGTTTTAAAGAAGTGTCCTTTGTTGTCCATTCTTCTTCAAACATTGGATTTGGAAAAGCAAATAATCGCTTAGTGGAAAAAGTAATTCAATCCAATCAATATGAGTATTGTCTTTTACTCAATCAAGATGCTTTCTTACTTTCAAATACATTGACAACATTTAAAGAGAGATTAAATGCCTTTCAAAAATATACCGTGATCTGCCCTTTGCATCTTTCACCTGATCAAAAACACATAGATGATGATTTGAGCCGATACATTAATAATGAAAATCTACACGCCATCATTGATCATTTTCCAAATAAGCTGAATAAATTGGAAAATATTTATCCGATGAAATTCACCTTGGCCGCAGCTTGGTTTTTAAAATTAGCGGACATTAAAAAATTAGGCCTTTTTGACCCCATATTTTTCTATACGGCGGAAGATAATGATTTCGCGCATCGATTAAGTTATCATCAATTCAAGATGGGCATTACACCGCATATCGCCATTGTGCATGACAAATACAAAAGACCCCGACTGTTACCAAGTAATATACCAAAATACCGACATTCTCATCATTCTGATGTGTACCTACGTTTAAAGGATATTCGATACCCCTATTTCAAAGGATGGCTGGCCGCTTTGGTATATCTTATCGTTCATTTAATCCAAAGCATTTTGAATTTTCAGGGATGGCGATTGAAGATGAATTTGAAATTATTAATACAGATAATTTTTCAACACTCTAGCGTTCTAAATCACAGAAAGAAAAGTAAAGAATTGAATGGCGCCTTCCTAAATTTAAATGAGTAATTTTGGATTTGATGGATAACAAAAATCTATATCATTCCTTCTATTCCAAGAACGAATTGCCCATTTACTTTGCTCCAGAATGGCTCGATGCCGTATGTGGCAAAAACGATTGGGATGTTATCTTAGAAATTAATGCCGATAAAATCATTCAAGGCATTTTGGTTTATAAAAAAAGTAAAAAGCTTGGACTCAGCTTTATTACCATGCCGATGCTGACCCCATATTCTGGCATTTGGTTGAATTATCCAAAAGGACTTCACACCCACTCGAAGGTCAGCTTTGAAAAAAAAATTACTAAAGCGCTTATTGAAAAGCTACCGTCCTTTTCTTTTTATTACCAACAGTTTCATCCTAGGTTTGAAAACTGGCTTCCATACATGTGGTCTAATTATTCCCAACGGACAAGTTATACTTACCGAATAAACGATTTGTCCAATCTAGAAAAAATTTATATCGATTTTAAGGGAAGTGTGCGGACGGATATTAAAAAAGCATCGGAAGCATTAACCGTTAAACCAATCCATGACTTCTCACTATTTCAAGAATTCATGCAAACTAGCTTTGACAAGCAAAACAAACCAAATCCTTATCACACAGAAAGATTTCAGTCGATCGATTCTTTTCTATCGAACAATAATCAAAGAAAAATCCTTGGTGCCTTTAATGCTCGAAACGAATTAATCGCCGCCAATTATATCATTCAAGATAAAAAGACAGCCTATTATTTTGCCAGTGCTTATGATCCTGAATTTGGTTCCAAAGCACCCGTTTCTCTTTTAATTTGGGAAGCACTTCAACAGGTTGCAAACGAAGTGTCTTGCTTTGATTTTGAAGGAAGCATTATTCCAGGAATAGAACATTTTATTCGTGGTTTCGGCGGTGAGCTTACACCAATCCATAAGATCTTTAAAGCATCCAACCGGTGCTTAGGTTTTTTAATTTCTTTAAAGTTTAAAGACTTTAAATGATGTCAAAACCATTAAGCAAAGAAGACTATTTTCATCATTTAGATCTTTCCTTTGGTTGGATCAAAAAAAGTATCTTGGTAAACCATGGTCAAGGATCCTCGGCCTACTTCTCTTTGAAATCATTTTGGTCCAAAGCCTATCCCGAAACTAGTGGTTATTTAATTCCTACTTTAATCGAGTATCATAAAACAAGAAATTCTCAAGAGGCGATAGAACATTGTGAGCACCTAGTTAAGTGGTTAGTTTCAATACAAAAAAAAGATGGTTCCTTTCCACAATTACTAGAAGATGATCGCTCCTTAGTATTTGATAATGGACAAATTCTTCTTGGTTTGCAGGCCTGGAATAGACTTACCAATTCTAATAAGAATGAGCTAGACCGTTTAGCTTATTGGTTAAAAAAACAAAGGAATCAAACAGGTAAATATCATCAAAATACCTATTTAAAAAATTACTGTCCCAGCTATTTAGTAAGGTCTTTATGGGCAGAAGTGAAATATTATCATGAGCAAAATACAATTGAAAATATCTCTTCCGATTTTAAAGAAGCCATCGATTACTATCTTTCTTTACAAGGTGAAAATGCTTTCTTTTTGCTTTCCGGGTTTAACCCGAATGATTCCAACGCACTTTCCCACACCATTGCGTATACCTTAAGAGGAATTCTAGAGCTCTACTTTATTCTTAAGGACGAAAAATTACTTTCAGCCGTTTTATCCGCTTCCAAAAAACTTGCAGTTGATTATCATAATAATGGAAAAATGGCAGGTACCTTCAATAATAACTGGAAGGGTGATTATTCATTCGTTTGTAATGCTGGAAATGCTCAACTGAGTATAATCTTTCAAAAATTATATCTCCTTACAAAAGAAGAATTGTATCACAAAGCGGCTATTTCTTTAATAACGGAATTAACCAAAAAACAAATCACCCGTGGACCATCAATGCTAAAAGGAGGTTTGTTTTCATCCACACCTTTCTTTGGAAAATATCAGCGATTTAAAATAACCAATTGGACCCATAAGTTTTACATGGACGCCATTATGCTTCAACTTAATTCGCAGTGATCAAACCAACTATCATATATATCGCAGGTTACGGTTTTAGCGGTTCTACCCTATTGGAGCGCAGTTTAGCAGATAATATAGGGGTTATTGGTTGTGGTGAGTTATGGCGATTAAAAGAAGACTTTCAAGATTTTGAAACTTGCGGCTGTGATCAAAATGTAGAAACTTGTGAATTCTGGGCAGAGCTGTATGAAATCTTCAAAGCAAATCCTAAAATAAACAATTTAGAATTGATGGATATTTTAGTCAACCTAAAAAGTCAAGCATTTCTCATCGACAATTCTAAAACTAGTTATGCCCGTGTAGATCGATTCAAATATTTAGCAAGTAAATATAATTTTAAGGTAATCCATTTGATTCGAGAACCAGGGAGTGTATTGAACTCAAGCTTGAATAAGAGCAATTCAAACAACTTTTTTGTCAAATTTTTAATCACTCTCAAAGTTATAGTGCATTGGAATTATGCCAACCGTATTATTTATAAACTCCAAAAGCAATACAACTTTGAACTCCTTCGAATTCGACTAGAAGATTTTTTAGAACGTCCTCAAAATGAAATTGAAAAAGTATACACATGGCTTAACTACAAACCTGATAGTATCAATTCAAAACCAATTAAAACACATCAGTTAACAGGAAATATTTATCGACACGGAGAATTAGAATTACAAAAATCTAGTCCGAGAAGATCCAATTTCTATTCTAAGATTATGCGTATCTTCTCCTTTCGGGCTATAGCCCAATACAATTACAAGGATTAATTATTCAAAATTTATAGTTAAACTTTTTGATGTCATCCTTGTAAAATTCTTCCACCATTTCTTTGGTGACGTTTGAATAATAGGATTTATAATCTCTTCTTTTAGATCGATTTAAATGCGGAATAGACTTTATTTCTAATTTAAGCCTGCCAAGAACTTCTTTAATTTCACTTTCAAAATTTTCAAAGCTCAATACCTTATCCACTAACAATTCGCCATTCAAATCAAATAAAAATTTTACTTGCGGTAGCCAATGAACATGATCGACTTTTTGAATCAGTTTTAAATACTTTTTAAAAGAAGTAAAGCGATGCATACCTAAAAAGCTCCTTAGGTCTGGACGCTGTTTCATGTATCTAAATTGAGATACTGTTTTATCCCACGGATTTCTCACTACTGAAAATTTATAAAATGCATTAAACTTCTTGTCACCCACTTCTTCTCTTACATAGCGAGCCATTAGATGTTGTAGTCCTCCAGTATGATATTTGTTATGTTGGTCCTTTACAAAACCCATCCAAAGTTCTTCTTCTGTACGAGCTTCTTCATTGGGCCAAATTAATTTTTCAACGGTTGTGCCCGCCGTTTTGGGGATATGAATGAAGATACATTTGTGTTTCTCAGAAATCACCGTTTTCGTATTTTAATCTTGGTTTCACAAATATGCTACCTTTATTGGATGATTGGAGAAAAATTAAATGTTTTATGAGAGAAGGTTTTTTTAAAATACTAAACCGCAATCCTCTCCTATTTATTTTTGGGTCTATTCTTATAAGCCGAATTATTTTTGCTTGTATTCATCCCGCTGATAACTTTACTCTGTTTGGAGATTCATATCGCTATGATATCCTTTCGGATCGAATACTTTCTGGTGACTACAATTTAGATTTTACCGCCTTTATCATTGCGCCAGGTTATCCATATATCGTTGCATTTTTTAAACTGGCTTTTGATAGCTATTGGATGACTGCGCTTACGGGGTTTCAATTTTTTCTTATTTCCCTTTCGGGAATATATCTTTTTAAAATCACTACGCTTCTTTTTAATCGATTAAGTACTTCATGGGTCTCGGTATTGTTATACATCTTTTATCCTTTTACTCTCTACTACAATTTTACCTTTACCCAAGAAACCTGCTTTCAAGGATTCTTTATTATTTTTCTTTACTACTTCTTATTATCCATCAAAAATCAAAGCAAGCGACTAATTGTTTTGGCAGCTTGTCTATACAGCATTTGTTTTTTAATCAAGTCGCATATATTATTATTTTCTCCCTTCATCGCATTGTATTACATCCTGCGTAATGATCAACGATTAGCTGGAATTAAACAAGCCTGTCTATTTGCGTCCATTTGCCTGATAGCCACTATTCCAAATGGAATCAACAATTATAAAACTCATGGCGTTTATACCATTTCCAGTTATGGAACTTCAATATTTTTCCACAATGGAAACAGCCAACAATATTATGATTATCTCTTTACTCAAACGAAAGAAGAAAGTAAAGGATACTTAGGTTTCATTTTTAATAAAGATTATGAATACGATCACTACGGAAAAATAAATCGATTAGGTCACAAAGAAAAAAATAAAATTCATCAGCAACTTGCTTTTAACTGGTTGATTGAAAATCCTAAAAAAGCCTTTCAATTAAAAGCGTATAGCATTTGGGCTTTTTTCCGACCAGGCTTGAGTAAAAAGTTTTATTCTTTTCCGATATGGATACTCGGAATCATAAGTTCGGGACCCATTTTTCTATTAGCATTTTTCAGCATTTATAGAAATATAAAAGCAGATAGGAAAAATCATTTGTGGATGATATTTCTTATCTGCTCCGTGTTTATCTTCTATGTTCTTTTCATGGCTCAAAATAGGTTCCGAACCATTACTTTAGATCCCTTTTATCTCGTTTATGCTTCTGAAAGCCTAATATATCTATACTTAAATTATTTATCTACCAAACACAATGATACTATCTCATGATCACCATTTTTCCAAATTCTTTGGTGAAAAACTGATCTGTATTTGTGTCAAACTTTTCATAACTAGAGCCATCCTGCTTGGTAGAAATGACCTTGTATAAATAAACACCATTCGCTAGCTTTTGTCCAAAGTCATCAGTACCATCCCATTTGTATCTCGTTTTATTTAAACCGATGTGAAGAGGACCTAATTCATCTTTTGTTATTTGTTTTACAACTTTTCCAGATACCGTATAAATTTGTATCACGAAAGATTCTGGAACTTCTTCTCCTGTTAAAGTGAAAATAAATTGAGTTGAAGTAGAAAACGGATTCGGATAATTGAAAACGTTGGATATTCTTTCTTCTAGAATAACTCTAAAATTAATTTCGTACTCATTTTGACCCGAGAAATTATCGGATGGGTCTTTGGCTTGGCAATATAATTTGTACGTTCCTTCTTCCTGTAAATCAGGATTAAACGTTAAAACAGCCACATTGTTCTCGCTACTTGTTGATGGTTCAAAATTTACTTCAACACTATTCAGGTCTATATTCTCACGAGCGCCAGACGGATACTCTAGTGCTAATTCAAATAATGATTGATCATCCAAAAGGAAATATTGGTTTTCATCTTTTAATTCTACTCTAATCAAAGGCTTTTTACTCACTATGTCTCCATCTAGTATTCTTATGCCATCAAAAGTGACATCCATCAAAGGATTTCTTTTATCTTTTTCTACAAAGAATGACAATTGTCCAATATTATTAAAATGAAATTGTTCCGGTTGATCTTCAAATGGATTTGCTTCTACTGTCAATATATTGTCTCCACTCAACAGCTTGGAATCATAATCAAACTCCAACAATACTGATCCAGCGGCTGGTAAAACATCAAATCGTTTAAAAATATTTTCAATAGAATTATCACTTTTCTGAATTGTATACTTAACGTAAATACTATCCATGTCCGATTTGCTAATGTTGTCAAACGCCACATCTAAACTCAAGCTCTCTCCTTGTTGAATCGTATCTCTATTGAATGCAAAACTTGTTTGAGGATTGATTGCCCCTTCTGGAACCTCGTCATATATTACCCTCCAATAATTTAAATTGGCAGATGTTCTTTGAACAGAGTCCCTTAAAACCAACTCTAATTTCAGTCTATCATAAACACTCGCGTTGATCGCAGAAATATCAATTTCATTATCTACTTGTTCTTCAAAAATTAAGTCTTCTTGATTATCGTTTTTAACCCCATATACATTCAAGTGAAATTCATCTTCTACGGTATTGAGATTATCCATATCCCAAAATATCGTACTCCAATTGGAGGCTGGACCGACTAATACCGATTCAACTTTTCCATTGTCCCACTTTCCGTTTACGTTTAGTGTATAAGTGATCTCTTCTGTTATTCCACCTAAAACCTCCTTGTTTGCAAAATTGCTTGCACCTTTTTTATACACAAATAGATAGGGTCGAGATCCTGTCACTTCTAAATCACGGATTTGTTCTGCCCCTTCTTCTTCCAAAACATCAAAAATACTCTTGCCAAACACTAATGCATCATCTGCCCATTCATGGGGCAAGAAGTCGTTATCGTCTCTGAAAATGGTATAAAACACCACGATTTGTCCATTTTCAATAATGTTATCCAAAAACTCGATTAACTCCCCTCTTGTCTCCTGATCAGTCGTCCAGAATGGAAAGGTTTTCCACCCAACCGCCCATGACGCACCTATAGTACTTCCGTGTGCTCCAGGATATCCATTAGGTACTACTTCTCCCGATGCCTCATCAAACACAGCAACGGTCACGCCTGCCCTTGGCCACTGTCCATTATTAATATATCTATAAGATTGATTTTTAATGACAACTTTGGACTCTACTTCTGGAAACCTACCAACTTTTATCTCTACCGCATTTAAGTTTTTAGAAAATTCCATCACTCGAGAACTATCAGGTACTCCCATCGTAGTGAAATCATCTTTTAAGTACTGATAATAATGCGACTGATTCCAACCTTCACTGCTATTTGATAAATACACAAAAGAACTTGTTCTCCATCTTAAATCAACGCCCGCAATAACTGGAGTAATTCGCCAATAATAGACAATATTATTTTCAAAACTCATTTCAGGATTCCACTTGATCAAGCCTCCTGCTTGTTCGCCTTCTTTGGAGAGTTTCAAGGGACTATCAAAAGTTTCCGTCGTATCAATTTCGATTATGTAGCTCTGGAGTTCAAAGAATGGATTAGAAGTTCCCGCAACTAATGTTACTTCTTGTTGATTTACAATACTAAATTCCTTAGGCGAAAAGGGCCTTAAGTCATTGGATGAAACATAAAATTGATATCCTTCATTCCCTTCTAATGTTTTTAATTCATTGTTTAATTCAGCATCAGGATTTGGTAGTTCTAATATTTCATCATTTCCATCTAGAGTGACTCTTATCGTATTGTATCCTACAGAATTTTCTTCAAAAATCGGTATTCTAATGGTTTGGGTCGACCGTACTGCTGGTGCTAATATTTTGAATGAATCCAATTCAATAATGTCAGCATTTGGCAATTGAACACTTGCAAAAACGTCCAAGCTATCTGTGATATTTTTACCTAAGTTAATGATATCAAAAGTCAAATCAACACTATCTGTAGAACTACTTATAATACTTGGATTTATTGTCGTTTTTGAGCGATCAAAAGTATAATCTGGAGCTTCGTATGAATATAACCTTAGTCCTGGATCTCCATGAAGAGTAAATTGTTCAAATAATGTTTGATTCTGCAAATTTAAGGGTTGATGAAGTGAAGAGAGTGATTTCTTCATTGCTTCTCCTAAAGTTCCTCCATAAAGATAGTCTCCCATTTGTCTATAAAGTTCTTGACCCAAATTTGATTGCGCATTCACATAAGCCGTACCAGAAGCGGCCATAAAAGCAATTGCCGCCTTATCTTTTTCTAAAACAAAACTTTCACTCAAACCGACTTCACTCGTTGAATGGATATCACCTGAGAAACATCCTAAGGAAGTGATGATTGGATACTTTCCATAGTTGTCATATTTATCAGGATCTTCAATACTAAAGTCAAATGTTCCGACTGCTGAATGACCAAAAAAGGTTACTAGGTTTACGCCAGAATTAATCAAATTTAATATCTCAGATGAAATGGAGGTTTGAAGTGGATCCGAACTTGTTTTCTCAAAAGTATAAACTTCAGCTCCAAAGTTATTAGATTCAATAATTCCAGCCATCGTTCCCAACCAGCCTTTAATTGCCAATTGCAAACTTGCATCTCCACCACTAAGGTGTATCACTCTTTTTTGCCAAAGTTTCTCTTCTTCTTGAACTGGATTGTCTCGATCTTCGTAAATCAAGACCTTATCCAAATAATTCAAAATATCTTCTGGGGTTTTTGCAGCCAATCGACCCACGTTTACACTTGGAGATAAAGAATCAGGGTGAGTGAACATTAAATTATCACTTCCTGGCGAACCAAAAGTTGGGACATAATAACTCTGATTGATCTCACTAGTTAATTGGCCGAAAGTTCGAGTAGTTGAATATTCTCTTCCTTTCCCTACTATAAAAACTGTCTTAGCATTTGTCCAAAAACTTAACATGTGTTGTCCGAAGTTTCTCATGGCAATGCTATGCCTTTCTATTCCGTATCCGTATAATTCATAAATATCTTCTATATCAATGATTGCTACCTCATAACTTCCTCCTTCTAATGACGAACGATAATTTGCATATTCCTCTACGGCATTGATTCCACTACTAGAATTATTCAATTTTCTTGAAGTCAAAATGATATAGTCGGGATCCATCGTAGATAGATCCAATAATTCTTTTTGTTCAATACTACTCACAGATTTAATTCCTTCTTCAGAATTGAAAATGTGAAAATTGCGAACATTGTTATCGCTTGATAGAAATAGTCTCACATTGCCTTGATCAATATTTCCTTCGTATCTCAAATGATTATCTAAGTCATAGATAAGAGGATTTGATCCAGCATTAAAATTTTCTATTTCGATATACTTGTTGGAGAATCCTCCTCCAACAGAAAAATTCCACGAAGTGCTATTGTCAAAAGAATACTCCCTAGCATAAGTTAAGGATGCATGAGCCAATATATTTCTATCAAAATTATCATTAGTCCCCAATACTTCTAAAACAGATGAATTTCCATTTAAATCCTGATTGGACAATTCCATATCATAGGTATGTGCTTTGTATTCAAAGTAGGTGTCCGTGTCTAAAATCTCATTATTAAACTTAAATTGAACGGTATGGTTTCCACGATTGGAACCTGTTCTAAATCGAACGCTTGGAGCAGGTCCGCTGATAACCTTAAAGGGATGATTTAATGTAACCTTGTTACTCTTTTTTAAAGAGGATCCATAACCTTCCCCTATATCAAAATGAGAATATCTTGCATTATCACCAGACTGACCATGGGTCGGTTTGAAATGAACATTACTAAAAACATTCATTTCTTGATGCATATAATAAGGCTCTTTTTGAGGTAAAGTCCCTGATAAATCATTATCCGCTTCTTGCATTCTAACATTACCTCCTGATGCTCCCCATGTTAAGTAATAGGATGTAGTATCATTGTATAAACTGTACTCATCATTCAACATTTGATTTTCCCAATCTGAATAAATGTGCTTATCTAATTCTGCTCTATTTTTTTCTCCATAAAACTCCAAGAAATCTGTTGAGGTCCAAGTGTTCCCAGAAGAAGTATATATTGGAACTTCCTTCCCAAAGGCTATTAATTGTAATTGATCTCCTGCGAGAGTATTCATAGGAACTCCTGCTGCAATGAGCTCATCGTATCCAATACGATAAATACCGTCCTCGGCCAACTTTATTTTAAAATACGTTTGATCAAAATCTATCCATTCGTGTCCATATAACACATCTCCGTTTTCTTGCTTCATTTGGCCTACTAAAAAGAGAGGCATAATTAAGGCAAACAGGACAAGAGTAAAGGTCTTATTCATTGTGAGTGATGTTGTAATTCAAAAATACACATTATAAAAACAATTAATGTGTTTTTCTGTCAAAACGAGAGGGTTGTCGCTAAAAGTCGGTCTTCCTCCATTAATCAAAATTAAGTAATAAACTAGTTTTTGGGGAGAATTATTGGGTATTTCCTTAAGTTTCTTGTAATAAAGACACTTAAAAGACCAAAATGTCCCTAGGAAAACAGACTTTTAACATAATTATTAAAGAAATATTCGCGCAAAGCGAAAAATAAAAATGAGCCTTTTTCAAATCACACTACTCTTAATTGTAATACAGTTTTTGTACTGGCTTATTTTGAGTCTAAAAGTGGCTTTTCACCAAAGAGAAACTCCGCTTCCAAAACCTACTTCTGTTGTCATTTGTGCCAAGAATGAAGCAGAAAATTTAAAAGAACTTATCCCTAAGCTAAAACTTCAAACACACCCAACATTTAACATTACTGTTGGAGATGATTTCTCTGAAGATAATACCAAGCATGTTTTAGCAGAACACCAAATTAATCGTGTCGTTGCATCCAAGAATATTCGAGGAAAAAAACAAATTTTAGAAGACACTGTTTTAGCTGTAAAACATCCTTTCATTCTGGTTACCGATGCCGATTGTCGCCCTTCAAGCTCAGAATGGATCAAAGAAATGAGTCCTAGTTTCGACAACTCTATCGTACTTTCTTATGCCCCATTATTTAAAAGTCCAAAAATCCTAAATCGCTTTGCACGTTTTGAAACATTACTAAGCGCTATTCAATATATTTCATTTGCCCTATTCAATAGGCCTTATATGGGTGTAGGAAGAAATCTTCTCTTTCCAAAAGCTCTTTTTGAAAAAATAGGTGGGCTGCAATCGCACAAAAACATTGTTTCTGGAGACGATGATTTATTCATACAAGAAATTGCTAATCACGCTCGATTTGAAGTAAGCATTAATCCCAAAGCCTTTATGTATTCTAAAGCGAAAAAAAGCGTAAAAGAGTTTATTGCTCAAAAGAAAAGACACATCAGCACTTCTAAACATTATCGATTGGTAGATCAAGTATTGCTATCTCTTAATCCTACCTTACAAATTTTTATTTATGGACTTTTCTTTGTTTTAATTATTAAAGGATTTTTTTCAATTTTCGGAATTTTTCTAATAACTAAATGGTTACTATTAGTCTTGGCTTTATGCCCCGCATCTATTAAATTAAAAGAACAAGACTTATTATTTTTCATCCCATTATTGGATGTACTTTTTTTATTTTACCTTATTTACTTTATTCCTTCTGCATTTTTCAAAGATGAAAAGAACTGGTCATGATCGATTTAATTGAAAAATATTTTGAGTTATCGGATCTTCAAAAAAAGCAGTTTGAAGATCTCGTTCCGCTGTATAAAGAATGGAATCAAAAAATTAATGTCATCTCTCGAAAGGATATAGACAATATGGTTTTACATCATGTTTTGCATTCCTTAAGTATCTTGAAATTTATTCGTTTTACTGATAATTCAAAGATCTTGGACTTAGGAACAGGTGGTGGTTTCCCAGGGATCCCTCTAGCCATTATGTTGCCAAAGACCAAGTTCACACTCATTGATGGGACCAATAAAAAGATTACCGTAGTGAATGCTATCGCCAAAGCCCTTAAACTGGAAAATGTTTCAGGGCTCCAAAAAAGAGCCGAAGAACACAAGGGGAAATATGATTTCATTGTCACGCGCGCAGTGGCTAAGTGCAATAAACTTATGGAGTGGTCGCACCATTTGTTTTCGGACAAGCATCAGCATCCTATTCCAAATGGGATCATTGCGCTGAAAGGAGGTGATTTAAAAGAAGAGTTGGGTGCATTACCCAAAGGTTTGTATTTTGAGAAAGAAGCACTTTCTTCTTATTTTGAAGAAGCATACTTCAAAGAAAAGTCTATCATTTATTTACAAGCAATGCATGTTTAAAGATTTCTTTTCATATCAACTTTTTAGTCTTGATACTTATTCTCTTGAAGTAGGTCAATTAATTTATTTTTTATTCGCTGCAATATTTCTAACAACGGTATATCGGCTTACCCTAAAACGCTGGTTTCCAAATCTTTTCAAGCGTTATGAACTTAGTTCAAAGGAGCAAAAAAGAATAAGCAAGATTTTTCTTGTTCTGTATGTATTATCGCTTGTATTAGCAGCCCTGTTTTTTCTAGGTCTTGATTTTAAAGTTTTATCAAATGGCAATTACAACATTAAGTTAAGTTTAATCTTAGATGCTTTCATTATTGTTCAGCTTGCGCGAATGTTTGATTGGTTTATCACAAATATTTTTATTCATAGCTATTATACACGAAGAGATAAATTATATCTTGAAGAATCCAGTAAACCTCTTACAGATACAGAATCCAATGCGGCTAAAATTGTACAATACATTGTGTATGCCCTTGCAGCGATTATCATTCTTAAAAACTTTAATCTCGATTACCAACTTTACACAACGCACTACGATGACAAGGTCGTAAGCTTTGGATTAACCAATATTATTAGTGCAATCTTAATCCTACTTATTGCTAGACTAATCATTTGGTTGTTGACTCAACTGATTCTCTATGGTATATACAGAAAAAAAGAAATCGATGTCGGATCTCAATATGCCATCAATCAGTTATTGACTTATGTAGTGTATGTCATTGCTGTAGTTATTGCCTTGCAAAAGCTTGGGATTGACATGACCCTTATTTTAGGAGGTGCCGCGGCACTTCTTGTAGGCATTGGTCTAGGTCTTCAACAAACATTCAATGATTTCTTTTCAGGAATTGTTTTACTTTTTGAACAAAGCGTTTCTGTAGGCGATATTCTTGAGTTTGATCAATACGTCGGTACCGTGAAAAAGATAGGGCTAAGATCTTCAATTATTGAAACACGAGGAAATGTTTCTTTGGTGGTACCCAACTCAAAGTTGGTCAGTAACTATGTTGTAAATTGGACACATTTTGACAATAAAGTAAGATTTGAAATCGCTTTTAGTGTGGATTACGATTCTGATGCAGAGCTGGTAAAAAATATTTTATTAGAGGTAACTAAAGAAAACGAATACACCCTAAACTTTCCTCCTCCATTTGCTCGCTTGAAAAATTTTGGTGATAGTTCACTTGATTTTTCGATATACTTCTTCTCTAGAAGTTATCTCATTATGGAAGATGTAAAAAGTGATATTCGCATTGCTGTAGCTAAACGTTTCAAAGAAGAAAAAATTAATATCCCTTATCCTCAAAGAGACATTTACATCAAAAATATTAATGATCTCAAAACCTAAATCCAGAAGCCAACGCCACATATTCGGCGACACTGTAGTGCGACTTTAACAGAAAACCTACATATGGTCGGATTCCTCCGAATGATAAAAATGGTGGATAATAATTTGATTCCAATTTAAAAAATATGCGATCCCCCTCTTGCTTCGCTGGATAGTCAAGATAAAATCCGGCTTGAAATCGAAAACCAAAATCTGCTAAAAACAATTCGTCTGCTATGATAATACTCATTCGAGTCGCGAGATCTTTAGCACGTTGATCTTCGGTAAAAATGTGCTTTTGAAATTCAAAGATGCCTGTATGAAATTCATGTTCGAAACCAATAATCAAGGTTTGAAAAGGACTCAAATCATAACCTCCGGCAATCGAATAATAATATACAGGATAATTAGGGCCATCGGGTGTAGTCGCTTGAGAAAAGCCCAATCCGACTTGTGGAATAATGTGCCACTTTCGATTTAGTTTCTCATCGGAAACCATCTTCGCTTCATCAAATGCTCGATGTAACCATCTCAACCTAGCGCCTAGGCTAGCTGTAAAAATGTTAATTCCACTATTGGGACTTACAGACAAGCCATTCGAAAAATGATTCACTCCTGCTCCAATAAAGAAATGATGAGTTTCACTCCTTTTATAACTCAATACAAATTTTAATCGACTAGCATTATTAAAGTTTGATCCAATCGCATTATTTAAAGGATTCGAAATTTTATCGTAAGTCTTATTCAAATATCCCAAACCCACTCCAAAATGAATAGCAGATCTCCATCGTGATTTATCAAATAATCGAATCCGAACTCCAGGAATAATTGCGATCGCCTGACCTAAAACATCAGGGTCGCCAAAATTCATATAGACTAAAGTTCCTTCCAATTCGGGTTTTCCCCAATAGCGCTCCCAGGCCTTATAGCCATGACTTTCTCGAACGATATCTAGCTCGAAACCATAATTTACTCCCGGGTCTTCAAAAAGCAAATCGGGTTTATGTTTGACCAATTTGCCAAAAAGAAACATGCCTTCAACAGAATAGTGTTGCGCTTTAAGTGCAAAACATAAGGCTATTAATACCAAGGCAACACATCCTCTTTTGAAGAACAATTTCATCAATCCAAACTTAGCTTCTTTAAAAATTCTTCAGCCTTGATCATGTCATCATGTAGTAAACGATCTGTTTTCATTGGTTTCACTTGTCTTCTAAAACTACGCACCACTTTTTCCAATTCTGGAGATGTTTTCTTGGGCCTTCTGAATGACAATGCTTGTGTGGCTAATAATAATTCTATCCCCAACAATCGATAAACATTGTCTACTACTCGTTTGCATTTTGTACCAGAATTAGCGGCCATACTAACATGGTCTTCTTGTCCTTTACTAGAAGGAATGGTATCAACAGAACAGGGAGTACACAGTTGTTTATTCTGGCTTGCGATAGAAGCTGCAGTATATTGTGAAATCATAAAACCAGAATTCAATCCAGCGTCAGATATTAAAAAGCTTGGTAAACCTCGATCTCCGTTAATTAGTTTATAACTTCTCCTCTCCGAAATGCTTCCAATTTCCGCTACAGCAATAGACAAGAAATCCAAAGCATAGGCTATGGGTTGTGCATGAAAATTGCCGCCCGTTAATATTTTGTTTTGCTCAGGAAAAATATTGGGATTATCCGTAACCGCATTCAGTTCGGTTTCAAAAACTTGCTTGGCATATTCAATTGCATCCAGGCTAGCTCCCAAAACTTGTGGTGTACAACGAAACGAATATGGATCCTGAACGGTGTCCTTTTTCATTTTTCCGATCTCACTTCCCTTCAATAATTTTCTCAATCTCTGAGCTGTTTTAATTTGACCTTTTTGTTTACGTATTCGATGAATATTCGCGTCAAGCGGAGAATAATCACAATAGTAGGCATCCATAGAAATTGCCGTAATCATACAAGCGATTTTATATAATCTCTCAGCATGATAAACGCTCCACAAACCGTAAGCCAATGAAAATTGAGTACCATTTAAAAGGGCAAGTCCTTCTTTTGCCTGTAGGCGAAAGGGAGCTAATTTTACCTTCTTTAATGCCTGTGAAGCCGACATTTTTTTGCCTTTATATTGGACATTTCCTTCTGAAAGTAAAGCCAAACTTAAATGCGCCAAAGGTGCCAAATCACCGGATGCCCCAAGAGAACCCATTTCAAAAATTACCGGTAATATTTTATGATTATATAAAGCAATTAACTGTTCGACCAAGCTTACTCGAACACCAGAATATCCAAAACTTAAGTTTTTAATCTTCAAAAAAAGAATTAATCGAACAAGCTCGTCAGGAATTTCGTTTCCCATTCCACAAGCATGTGATAAGACTAAATTTTCTTGGAGTTTTTCTAAATCCACTTTAGAAATCTCTTGGTTACACAATGAACCAAAACCGGTATTTATGCCATAATAAGGACGGCTTGAAGTCCTAAGTTTTTCCTCAAGAAAAGATCGACATGATTGTATGGCGTTTCTCGAGTCTTTGGAGAGTTTTATCGAAATCTGATCCTTTAAAATGTCTTCGACGATGGAAGTCGACAGGTTTTTAATCCCGAGGATATGTACTGTGGCCATTTTTTACATTTATTTTATGCTCTACGAAAATATACTTTTCTAATATAAGCACGTTAATATATGCCTATAAGCCGTTAAACTATCGTTAAAGACGACATCGTCCTTATTTACACTTTGTTTATAATCGTTTGATTTTAAGCGACTTAAGTCGAATGAGAATTCTTGCCTAAAAACAGGCCATGAAACTTTTTAAATGAGGATTCGGTCTTAAGTAATAAAGGACCTAAAAATTG
>JAHDCZ010000057.1 GCA_020629615.1 Saprospiraceae bacterium | reverse complement strand
ATCACCGAATAGCATAAAGATACAACGTCTAAAGGACTCTCAAATTATGATATTAAAATAAAATATAATATTTCTCATTTTATATTGATTTGGGATTCGGATAGTTGTCGGATTCATCCTCTCCTCTAGGATCCAAACATTTGAAATCTTTTTCAATCAAAATGACCAAATCATTATGATCATCTAAAGAGATGGTTTCTTTAAATCCCACTTTTTCATTTTTGTCCCAATCTTTGGACATCGTATCAGGTAGATAAATTGAACATTGATTTTCTGAAATTATGGCTTCAATTTTATCACCTTTCACACTTAGTAAACCATACGACCATTTTCCACTCGGAAAGATAATGGTCTCTGTTAATTGACCTCTATTACAGAACGTTTTGACCTCAGATCTATTTAATCTGAGCCGGATACTATTTGATTGCATTCTAATTTTCATACCATTAAACGTACTCTAAATTAAGTGATAAATAATGGAATTGGCAAAAGGTAGTTTTTCCAGTAGCAAAGTAGAACAAATTGATTAAAAATTCCCTAGATAGTGAGATAACAAATAATGGATTTATTATTTTGCAACACCAAATAGTCAGCAAACGATGCTTGATTTTGGTAAATGGGGGATTAGCTCAGTTGGCTAGAGCGTTTGACTGGCAGTCAAAAGGTCGCAGGTTCGATTCCTGTATCCTCCACAATTTGTTTCTTATATTGAGCATGTTGTATGTCTACGGCCAAAGCTGCTCCAATAATGCCGTTTCCATTTTTTCTAAATGCGGCCCGAATATTTAAATCTTGAGGAAGATAGTCTATAAATTTTGGGAGCTCATTACTTACTCCACCTCCTAAGATGATTTGATCTGGAGAAAGCAATTCTTTAATATGATTAAGATAAATATTCAATCGATTACCATATTCTTGCCAAGAAAGATTTTCAGTGACGCGAGCATTATTAGAGACCCAATCATCTGCAATACGATTATTTATTTTTAAAGCACCAAATTCTGTATTGGGAGATATCATTCCATTAAAGAAAAGGGCAGAGCCTATTCCGCTGCCAAGCGTGAGAAATATTACATTCCCCGATTTACAGGATTCTTCACCAAATGTAATCTCGGCGAGACCGGCTGCATCTGCATCATTAATTACATGACATTGAATATTTAATTTGTCCTTGAGGTATGCAGTTATAGGCTTTCCGATCCATTTCAAACTGAGATTATTGATTGATATTATTTGATGCTTTACAATACTAGCTGGAAAACCAATTCCAATCATTTGGAAGATAAGATCATTTTTAAAATGATTTAGAATATTCTCTAAGATTGGGATAATATATTTTGGTCTCGAATTGGAAGGAGTTTCTACTTTGTATATTTCCGAAACAATCGAGCCGCTATCTGTATCAACAATCGCACTTTTTATTTTTGTTCCACCGATATCTATTCCCAGGATATTCATAAATAATAATGATGTTTATACTTTTCGAGAATGAATGAGATTATCCACTATTTCTGGATTAATTAATGTCGAAACATCACCAAGAGAATCAAAATCACCAGCTGCAATTTTTCTCAGTAAACGCCTCATGATTTTTCCAGATCTTGTTTTTGGCAATCCTTCAACAAAATGAATATGATCTGGTTTGGCGATGGGACCAATTTCCTTAGCGACGGTTTGTATTATTTCTTGTTTTAAATTATCATCTGTCAGGTGATTTTGAGAGATTATATAGGCATAAATGCCTTCACCTTTAATTTCATGCGGGAAACCGACAACAGCTGATTCGATCACCTTAGGATGTTGATTAATCGCATTTTCTACTTCGGCTGTTCCCATTCGATGTCCTGAAACATTGATGACATCATCGACTCTTCCAATCACTCGTATTCTTCCATCTTTATCTCTTCTGGCACCATCTCCTGTGAAATACATTCCTGGAAATGCAGAAAAATAAACATTCTTACATCTTTCATGATCCCCGTAGGTTGTTCTTATGATTGAAGGCCAAGGGTGTTTTATGCAAAGCAGACCTTCCACTTCATTTTCTATAATTTCTTGTCCTTCATGATTGACCAAAACAGCTTGAATTCCTGGCAAGGGATACGAGGCATAAGTGGGTTTAGTATCGGTTATATTAGGCAGTGGTGAGATCAGTATACCACCTGTTTCTGTTTGCCACCAGGTATCTACAATCGGCGCAGTTTGATATCCAATATGCTCGTTGTACCAATGCCAAGCTTCTTCATTAATAGGTTCTCCTACAGAACCCAATACTTTCAATTGTGATAAATCATATTGGGCTGGCCATTCATTTCCCTTTGCCATTAGTGCTCTAATAGCGGTAGGGGCGGTGTAAAATTGATTGACATTATGTTTTTCACAAATCGCCCAAAATCTGCCTGGGTCGGGGAAAGTAGGTACTCCTTCAAACATTAGAGTGGTAGCTCCATTCAAGAGAGGTCCATAGACAATATATGAATGACCAGTGATCCAACCAATATCAGCGGTGCACCAATAGATATCCCTGTCCTCGTATTGAAATACATTTCTAAAAGTATAGGCTGTATATACCATGTAGCCTCCACAAGTGTGAACCACACCCTTTGGTTTTCCAGTCGATCCAGAGGTGTATAGGATAAAAAGCATGTCTTCACTATCCATCCGCTCAGCGATACAAGTTTTATTTTGTTTGTGGACTTCATGATGCCACCAAATGTCTCGGTCCCAATTCCATCGTACCGTTTCGGAGGAGTTTCGATGAACTAAACATTTTTCAATGCTTGGGCATCCCATATTCAATGCTTCATCAACAACTTTTTTCACAGGAATGAATTTGGCTCCTCTTTTATTGTAATCAGAACAAACAACCAATTTGGCTTGAGCATCATTGATTCGATCATGAAGTGCTTGTGCAGAGAAACCTGCAAATACCACTGAGTGGACCGCACCTATTCTTGCACATGCCAAAATGCCAATTGCGAGCTCAGGTACCATCGGCATATAAAATATGACACGATCTCCTTTTTTTATTCCAAATGATTTCAAAGCATTCGCACATTGGCAAACCTCATCAAGCAATTGTTTGTAGCTAATTTTGCGAACAGGGTCATTGGGTTCATTGGGTTCCCACAAAATTGCTGTTTGGTCTCCTCGATCCTTAATGTGTCGATCCAAACAATTGTAGGTGATGTTGGTCTTTCCGTTGATGAACCATTCTGATTTTGCTTGATTGAAATCCCAATTTAGGACCTTGGAGTAAGCTTCAAACCATGTGAAACCTTTGGCCTCTTGATCCCAAAATGCTTCAGGGTCTTCAATACTTTTTTTGTACGCAGAAACGTACTCGTCATAATTTTTGATTTGACTCGTCATGGATTATTTTTTCCAAATTCTAAACATTAAAAAACAAGTGATCGAACTGATCGCAAAGCATATAAGACTCAGCAGGATTTTGTGATACAATAAATATCCTATGCCAAATAATGCACAATAAATCATGGCACAACCTAAAAACATGAGTAGGATTTCTTGAGATAAATTGCTTTTGGAAGAACGATCAATTTTGATCATTCCTTCTGACTCCTTAATAATTTTTTTCCATCCGATATCATGTGGTTGAATGGCATTATAAAATTGTACTAATGTTTCTTTAGATGTCGGGCGTGTAAAGAAAGTTGTTAGAATCCAAGCAATGGAAGTAACCAAAACCCCAATCAACATTTTTTCATAGGATTCCATATCTCCTGAATAAATAATTTCAAAATAGATTGCAATGGCAAATGATACAACCATAGCCGCTATCTCACTATAAGCGTTAATTCTCCACCAAAACCATCGTAGTAAAAACAACAATCCTGTACCAGCTCCGATTTGTAGAAGAATGTTAAATGCCTGCATAGCATTTGTAAGAAAGAGCGCCATCACGCAAGAGAAAACCATCAAAAGTAAAGTACTCCAACGCCCAATAGAAACTTGCTCTTTTTGACTAGCGTTTTTATTAATGAATCGTACGTAAAAATCATTAACTACATAAGACGATCCCCAATTTAGATGAGTACTCAAAGTAGACATCAATGCAGCGATTAGGGAAGCGATCACAAGACCTAATAAGCCTTTTGGTAAGAGTGTCAACATTGCTGGAAAAGCCAAGTCATCATTCACAATACTCTTGTCTAGTCCGGGAAAACTACTCTGTATGTTTTGTAGATCTGGAAATATAATTAGTGAACCAAGGGCAATTAATATCCAAGGCCATGGTCTTAATGCATAATGTGCACAATTGAAAAAAAGCGTTGCTTTTACTGCTCCTTGTTCGTTCTTTGCAGAGAGCATTCTTTGCGCGACATAACCACCACCACCGGGCTCTGCTCCAGGATACCACGAACTCCACCATTGTACTGCTATTGGTACAAAAAATAGAGGAATGGCCACATTTAAATCCGTTAAGTCAGGGAATAAATCAATTTTATCAGCCACATTGGGATGAGAAATTAGTTTTTCAAGACCGTTAATTTCTGGAAGATTAACAATGTAACAAGCAGCAGCAATCATCCCAATCATACTTAAAACAAATTGGAAAAAATCCGTTAGGATAACTCCTCTCAGTCCTCCTAAAGAAGAATAAACTACTGTGACACCTGATACTAAGAAGACCGTTTGTATTGGGCTTAAGCCCAGCATAATACCCGAGATTTTGATACCCGCTAATAGGACTGTTGCCATAATCATGACATTAAAAAACACCCCTAGATATATTGCTCTAAAACCACGCAAAAAGACAGCTTCTTTCCCACTGTATCTCATTTCGTAAAATTCTAAATCGGTCGTGATTCCAGATCTTCTCCAAAGTTTAGCATAGATAAATACTGTAGCCATTCCCGTAAGCAAAAAAGACCACCAAGCCCAGTTACCAGCAACACCATTTTTTCTGATAATATCAGTCACTAGATTTGGTGTGTCAGCCGAAAAGGTCGTGGCCACCATCGACACTCCGAGCAGCCACCAAGGCATATCTCTTCCAGATAGAAAAAAATCTTTAGCGCTTTTACCCGCTTTTTTGGAAGCCCAAATTCCAATGAGTAAAGTAACTGCAAAAAAGAGTCCTATAATGATCCAATCTATACTGTTTAAATTCACGAGTTTTATTTTTTATTAGTTCGTTATTCTATTATTATTTCGTCCATAAACAACCAAGAATTGTATCCGGCTCCTTGATTCCCTTTTGGTATTTCACCAAAATTCTTGACTTCAATTAGAATACGATCGATTTTTGATTCCTCTATTTTGATTACGACATGACCTATCTTCTCTGTCGTTGTAATTTTATTGGAATTAGCAATCAATTGTTGCTTATCATTTTTATCAATTTTGTAGACATTGATTTCGGACGGTAGATAAATCCATTGTCCTTCTCCTTTGAAAAATTTAAAACTTATTGAATCAATATAAGTTGGATTTTGAAAACTTAAAATGGCTTTAAAATCTTCACCTTCGTAACCAAACCATTCTGCTCCACCATATCTTTCATTGGATCCTATAATCCCATTAATGAGACTAGTTGGACCGTTTCCTGAATATTTTTCTTTTGGTTTGTTTATCAGTTCTATACTCGCAAGATTACCTTTGTGGGGATAGAAGTCAAATTGTTTTGTTTTACCTACCAAGTTGTCCTTGATGGAATTGATTAAATATTTCCCCTTTTCTTTTAGCTGAAAAGCTTGATCAGTTTTCAGCTGTACTTGTTTGTTTTCTGGAGTAGTCAACTTAAGATTGGTTCCTTTAAGAAGAGTGGAACAATTGATGAAGACTCCTTGGTTTGGTACAGCTTCAAAATCAGTCTTCAATTCTAAAAGATGGTAGGCAATGTTTACCTCTTTATCAATCCATCGTGTTGAATGTTCAGAAAGTCGATCCCAGAAGAGGGTCGAATCCTTTTCGTTTTTACCCCAGAGTATTTCGGAAAGAGTAATCATTCGAGCTAGACTCATATACTCTAAATCCTTGAAGGTTTTAATATATTCAGACCACAAATTACCTTGTGCACCTAGAATATACTTTTCTTCATTTTTTTTAATTCCTTTCGGAAGAATATTCCAATTATACACTTTCTCTACCGACAATTGACCGCCGATCGCGAGTGGTTCGTCAGGGTCTTCTGATTGATAATAATCAAAGTAACAATAACTGGTGGGGGTCATAATGACATTATTTCCATGAGATGCTGCTTCAAGTCCTCCTTCATCACCACGCCAAGACATGATTGTTGCAGTATTGCTGATCCCGCCTTCTAGAATTTCATCCCATCCAATAATATTCTTGTTCTTGGATTGCAAATATTTTTCTATTCTTTGAATAAAATAACTCTGAAGTTGGAGTTCGTCATTTAGATTTTTTTCCTTCATCAACTGCTGACAAAAGTCGCTTTCTTCCCATTGTACCTTAGGACATTCATCCCCTCCAATATGAATATAATTCGAAGGGAATAATGCTATGACCTCATTGAAAACATTTTCTAAAAATTCAAAAGTTTCTTCTGTTGGACACAAAACATCTTCAAATATTCCCCACTTTGTAGCGGTTTCAATTTGGTTTTTATGACATGATAACTCTGGATAGGCTGCAATGAGGGCGGCACAATGTCCTGGTATATCAATTTCTGGAATTACTTCGATACCTCTTTGATTTGCATACGCGACAAGTTCTTTTATTTCTTCTTGGGTATAGAAACCGCCATAAGGTGTGTTGTCATATTGATGGGGTTCATCGTTGTAATGTCCAACAAGAGTTTCATTTCTGAAGGCGGCAATTTCTTGTATTTTAGGATATTTCTTTATCTCGATTCTCCATCCTTGATCATCAGTAAGATGCCAGTGGAAATAATTGTATTTATAAAAACTTAAATAATCAATATACTTTTTAACTTCTTCCAGTGTAAACATATGACGTGAAACATCTAGATGCATACCACGGTATGAATACTTGGGACTATCTTCAATTTTAACGAGAGGTAATTTGCCATCATTTAAAAACAACAATTGTTTTACGCTCGATAAGGCATTGAAAAAGCCTCCTCTGTCCCCATATGAAATATCAAAATTTTTATTTTTAATTTCAAGTACATATGCTCCTTGGCTTAACTTGTTGTCTACACTTATACGTACATTTGTTTCTTTTTTTGTCCCTTCTGTTGCATCTATGGCTTCCTTAAAATATTGAGGAGAAAAATCGAGACTCTTTACATCATCGCTGTCAAATTTAATCTGTTCAATATCTGAATATTTATCAGCCTGGCTTAAGTTTGTTGGATAGGGTATCAGCTTGGTGTTTGGTTTATGATCTTCATTTTGATCACAACTTAAAAGTCCGATTACAATTATTACTATCCACAAGGAAAATGATTGATGGCTTTGTAGGTTCATTTTATTTTTCATTTGGACAGAAGAGTTGAAGTGAATCATCATTATTGGCGATAAGAAAACAATCTTTTTGCTTGATTTTAATGGCTCTTATTTTTTTAGCATCTAATCCTGCAAATAAATTTGCATCATGATTGGTGTAACTTAACTGGAAATTACCATTCTTATATTCTATAATTTGACCATAGTTAGCATCTAGTCTTGGTGTTTCGACTTCCGTCGAATGGTTGTTACCAATAAGTATTGCTTTATTCTTATTGTTCCAATTCCCAAACAAAACATCATTAATGGTAACTGCTTGCATTTCTGTTGGTAAAGGTCTGAATGTAAAAGTACCTTGATCATTAATTGCATAAAATGAACTAAAAGTATTGCAGGATAGGGTAAGACTATTTTCTATTTTACTCTTGCCATAAACTTCTCGAATATCACTTTCAGCAAAGGATTGATAGGTTTTAAATTTCTTTTTCAAGTCAGGAATTTGTTCTGAAGAACATTGTTTACCTCTTAAAGGATATTCCTTACCGTCTTCGAAGAAGTTTATTACGATGTCTTGCTTCCCATTAGCATCGAAATCATTAGCATAAATTTTAAATTCTTCTTCTTCCGTAGCTTTGTATTTAGAATTTAATCCCCAGTTACCAATCAATAAATCCTTGTCACCATCCTTGTCAAAATCATGAGCTGTAATACTGGACCACAAACCAGAATAATTGGAAGCATTTGTCTCAAGAATTTTTAGTTTATTTTCGTCGTTTTCGAGAATTGTTATCGGCATCCATTCTCCAACAATAATCAGATCAAGATCTCCGTCATTGTCGTAATCGATCCACTCTGAGTCGGTAACCATTCCGATTTCGTTTAGCTCTGGAGCAATAGAATTTGTATGATCTTTTAGAGTCCCCTTTTCATTGATGTAAATTTTCGAAGAAGGAGGATTGGGGTAATGATGTGGAACATGTCTTCCTCCAATAAAAAGGTCAAGATCACCATCGCGATCAAAATCACTAGCCTTCACTACAGATCCAGAAAAATTGGAGTTTTCAACGATTATTCTCTCTGAGAATTCACCTTTTTGGTTATTAATGTAAAGACGGTCGTTATAATTTTTGTGTCCAGAAGGCCATTCGTTACCTCCACTGACAACATATAGATCTTTAAACCCATCGTTGTTAATGTCAACAAATAAGGCGTCAACATCCTCAAATATTTTGTCTTCTTGTAATAAGGCAGTTGCGATTTGATTTATGTTTGTCGAACTTTCAACTTCAAATAGTTTTCCTGGATAAGAGGAGCCGCCGCCTAAGAAAAATTTGGATTGAGTTGTTTCATTACTGCGATCAACGCAAAGAGCAGGTCCTGCTTTAGAAAGTCGATAGGGTAGAAGAGTCTGAATTTCAAAATCATCAAAATCATTTTCTTCATGAACTATATCAGTTGCGAATGATTTGAATATTTTTTCGCTTGTTATTTTCTGTTGCTTTAATTTGGCATTCGAATATTCAAAAATATATTCTTGCGAAGGATTAGCTTGAAGCATCGAGATTTTACCATCGGGCCAAGTTAATTGGATGGAATCTATTTTATGTTCTCCAGTTGAAAAATTTAAAACCTTGGTATATAAGGAGGACAAATATCCTTTAGAAGCAAAATTGGAAAAATAATAATTCTGATTTTGGCAAAACACTTTGATTTGGCTCCCTATTCCAAATTGGTTTCTGGTGGGGCCGTTAATAATGCATTTTACTGGAGTTTTTTTATTAATTTTCGTTGCATTGTTCTTGAAGATTTTGGCCGGCGTATCCATGTTGTTTTGAATCAAATCCAAATCACCGTCGTTATCTAAATCTGCGGCAACTGCTCCATGAGTATATCCTGGAGATTCATTAATCCAATGGTGATTTCTAGCGAAGGATGGAGCATCCAATCCTTGATACATAAAGTTTTTGGAGGGCAATTGTGGCATGTTTTCTGTCCAAACGTGGTAGCTCTTAATGCTATTCGGATCATTCATGATTTTCTGTAGCTTAGCCAGATAATCTTTGTTTCTGAAATTTCTTTTAACTCCATTTGTGATGTAAACATCTTGAATGCCATCAAGATTAAAGTCTGCTATTATTGGAGTCCAGCTCCAATCTGTACTAGCCATGCCAGCGAGAAATGCAACATCTGAAAACTTTGGAATATTGGAGTTGTCTTCTGTGCCTTGATTCAATTGAACAGCATTATACATATATTGAATATGTCGCCCTTTCTCATACATTTCGTAGAACTTTTTGGGATCCATTGAACTCATGTTTGTTTTGATCCCTAGATTATCGTCTGACATCATGTCCAAAGTGATAATATCCTTAAATCCATTATGGTCTATATCCGCAGAATACGAGCCCATTGAATAAAAGGAAATATGCTTGAAGGCATTTGCAGTTTGTAGTTCAAAGTGTTTTCCGTTTTGATTTAGATAGAGATAATCCATCTCTTCATAATCATTGGAAACATAGATGTCAGACCATCCATCATTGTTGAAGTCCTCAATGCTTATTCCTAAGCCGTATGATATTCCATTACTAAGAATATTCATTTCTTTACTGACATCAACAAACTGTTGACCATCATTGCGCATGAGTAAGTCTCCTCCTAATGAATCCGATTGGTAACGTCCGTTATCCAATTGATCTTGAGAAATTCTAAGTGGATTATGGTTAAGAACATATACGTCCAAATCGTTGTCGTTATCAAAATCAAAAAATGCTACTTGGTTTGTGTTGGCGCTTAAGTCCAGATTATATTTTTTTGCTTCTTCTTTAAAATGAGGAACACCATGATCGTCAATTCCTTGGTTAATGTATAACTCGTTTCGCTTTAAATCGGAATCGATGAATGGACCCGAATAGCAAACGTAAAGATCAAGAAGACCATCATTGTTAATATCAATGAATGTTGTTCCTGTTGACCAACCATCTTTTCCACTCGTTTTTGATTCTTTTGTGATGTCTTTAAATTTAAGATCCCCTTGATTTAAAAATAGTTTGTTGTCACCTTGATTAGAACAGAAGTAAATATCTAAAAGGTCATCATTGTTTATATCGCCTACAGATAAGCCGGCTCCATTATAGAAATATTCATACACAAACGAATTCATCATTTCGTTCTCTATATTTTGATTTGAAAATCCATTAAACTGAATATCAGTAAATAATAGATTGTTTGGTTCTTGCGCTTCCTGACATCCGTAAATGAATAGTAGGCCAAGAAAATATGCAAGTAAACGGAGTTGGGTAATCGCTTTCATAGTAATTTTTTCATAAAGAAGGTATTAAATAGCCTAATCAACAAATGTTGAAAAGGCTATTTGAATACAACGAAATGAAAAAAACTTTTTACTTAGCCCACCAGAGTGCAGTAGACATTTTATCTTCTCCCTGTCTATCAATAGCTTCATTGACATTTGAAGAATTCAGGGTTAATTCGGATTGTGGGTAAACTAAACGTTGAGGTAATTTATTATCGGATCCCACGGTACCTGCTGTCGATGCCCATATATTGTTACCGAAAGTTTTATCCGGATAAATATTTAGACCTTTGAATCGTCTCATCACAGACCATGCCTCACGTCCATTGGTATAAGCCGCTATCCATCTTTGAACACCAATTTGATTTCTTGCTTCATTCACATCACTAGAAAGTGTTGCCGCCGCACTTGTGCTGAAATCGGTTGCTAATGCTGGATCCACATTCCATTGCGCCATAGAAGCATTAATTCCATTAGTGAAATGAGTTTGCGCTTGCCCTACATTATTCTTTAACAATTGAGCTTCAGCTTGAAGTAACTCTGCTTCGGCGTATGTCATTTCAATGATTGGGAAATTAGCATCATTTAGCATTGGGCTTAGCGGAAGTGATAACTCATCCGCAGAAATATAAGTCGTACTTAAAGCTGCCACTTTTGATCCAGCATATGAGTTTGGATCACCAGCTGTTCCACCTTTGATTGGTTGAGCAAAGGCAAATAGACGTGGGTCATTATCACTTTTTAGTTTTTCAACCAAAGTTTCTGCTAATACCCAACCTGCAGGAGTTCCTCCAGTTTCAGTGTTTAACCAAGTATTCCAAATGCCATACCAACTATTGCCAACTGGGTCCGTTTGAGCAGGGTCTTGCGCTAATTGGACGTTTCCACTATTGTCATTAATAAAGCTTTCATTTAGAGATAGATCTATATTTGCTTGTGCATTGTTCCCAGAGGCATTGCTAGAACGAAGTGCCATTCTTAACCTCAGAGTATTGGCCGCAGCTATCCATTTTTCTGTATCCCCGGCAAACATGTAATCCCCTTGAGAAATAGATTCTACAACAGCGCTAGAAGATCCTAAAGTTGAGATTGCATCAGTCAAGTCATTCATGACACCATTATAGACTTCTGCTTGGCTATCATATTTAGGGAAATTGGCTGATCCTAATTCAGAGAATGGAATATCGCCAAATTGATCCGTTAGTCTTTGAACTAAAAACGACTTCATGATTTTTACAACGGCATTGGCTCCAGCATCTTCAAATCGACCTCCAGAAGCGGTCAGGTCATTTAATTTATTTAATGTACCTAAATTTCGGTCAATGGGTTGGTCCCAAGATGCATCATTCCATCCTGCGTTACCTCCATCAAGACCAGCTCCATCTGGGAACCATGTTCCAGTGAAACCAAAAGAAAATTGTTCGGCCGATCGAGCGCCCATAATTAAATTTCCTCTCCAAGAGGAATATCGATCTGGAGCAAAAATATGTCTCTGCACATGACCAATCAGCGGATTGATCGATGTGATATTTTGCTCATTGGCATTATTGCCATCTGTATTTAAATCTTCAAAACCATCGGTGCATGAAACAAGACCCATGATGAGGATAAATATTGGTATATATAATTTTATATTTTTCATTTTTATCTAGTTTAAAATCTTAAAGATAAATTAGCACCAAAAGTTCTAGTTCCTGGAAGGGAATAAAATTCTACTCCACTTGCTCCATTTCCAGAATTAAAGGCTGCAGCTTCTGGGTCAAACGATCCAGCGCTGTTTTGAAGGAAGAATAAATTTCTTCCATATAACGATACAGTAGCACCATCCAAAATGCTTATTGAGGAATCCATTGTGTATGAAAGTGAAATTTCTTTACACTTAATAAAACTAGCATCCAAAACATAATCAGATAGAATTGCACTTTTTGCAGCAAAGTAATCTTGACCATAAACCTCTGTTGTGTTTTCACCAGTCGCGGTGGCACTGTTTGGTACAACAAAAGTTCCATTTCTATATTGATCTTCTGCGGATAGTAGGCTCGTACCTGCGACATCCATTGCGTTTTGAGTCATTGATACGACATTTCCTCCTTGACTTGTTGTTAATAAAACGTTTAATCCAAATTTCTTATATGACATGGATGATAATAAAGAGCCTTGCCAATCTGGATCTACTTTTCCGAGGTATTTAGATTCACTAGCGATAGGTAAGCCGGCATCGTTTACGACCACTCTTCCTTGATCATCATAAACATAATCGCTTCCCCAAATTTGAGCATAACCACCTTCAGAATTGTAACCTGGCGCTTCTTTAGATACTGCCTTAACGACAAAGTTAGTACCATTAAGATTGTTGTATAAAATTAATTCATGTACCCCTTCTTCAGGATATAATGAATTTATGGTCGTCGTGTTTTTGGCGTAATTCAATCCTACATTCCATTTGAAACTATTACCATCCAAAACTTGATAATCAGCCGCTATTTCTACACCACTATTCTGTACTTCTCCTGCATTCAAGAATAGTAAACCATAACCAGAACTGATCGGTACTGGAATAGAAATAATTTGATCTTGAGTCTTACCGTTATATACGGTGAAATTCATTCCAAGTTTGTTGGAAAGAGCTCTTAATTCAACACCTGCTTCGAATGATTTTGTTCTTTCCGGCTTTAAGTCAGCATTTGCTTTTGTAGAAGGAACTCTAAAGATTACATTACCTAAATAAGTAGGAGATGAGAGACCACCACCATTTAAAGTGTTTGAACTTGTGAAACTTTCAACCAATTGATATGGTCCTGTATCATTACCCACTTCAGCATAAGATACTCTCAATTTTAAAAATTGTAAGAAGTCTACATTCATCTTTTCTGACAATACTGCACTCAACGAGACTGAGGGATAGAAGTAAGACCAGTTGTCACGAGGTAAAGTTGATGACCAATCATTTCTGGCAGACCAATCTAGATATAAAAAGTTTTGGTAACCAAATTGACCACTTGCATAAAGACTATTCACTTGTTTTTCATAAATTCCGGCGCCATCAACTATGGCAGGAGAATTTAGATTTGATACATTATAAATTTTGTCAGTAACCAATCCTGTTCCTAAATATCCGTCTCTGGAATTAGAATTTTTTCTAATATTGCCACCAAGGTTCAGATCAAAATTGACATCTTGAGTTAAAAGGTTACTGTAAGAAAGTAAGAAGTCATAGTTACTTTCTTGATTGGTGTATAAATATTTTTCGTATCTACCGCCACCATAAAAAGGATGGTTTGCAGGAGCAAAATATTCAAAGCTTTGGTTAGTATAATCTTTTCCAGCTCTAACCATTCCACGTAAGTGGTCCGTAAAATCATAAGATAATGAAGCAAAACCATACACTCTGTTTTTGACATCCTCCGAACCCGTTTCATTGATCGTGTGATAAGGATTGTTTCCGTATGCACTTGTCGGTCTAATTACAGAAGAAGTACTTTCATTATAAGCATTTTCCAATGAACTTAAGGAAACATTCCTTGGCATAGAATATAAATTTAGAGCTACGTTATCTCCCCAACCTGACAATCTAGGTCTGTTTTGAACTTGTTGATTTACGTAGCTTATTTTCGTGTCAACTGATAATTTATCTGACAGATCAGCTCCACCTCTTAAGGTTACTGAGTTTCTATCCATTTCATTTCCAGGTACAATGCCGGCATAATCCAAATTGGTATAAGATAATCGATAGGTGGCCATTTCATTTCCTCCATCGAATCCAATGGAGTTAGTGAACGATCGACCGGTATCAAAAAAGTCTTGAACATTATTTGGGTTACTTTGTGATTGACCGTTTTCACCTGTCCATAATAATCCATTGGTCCCGATGGCAGGCCCCCAACTTCCACTTGCTCTTAAAGATTCAAGGTCCGCAGGTATTTCACCATTTAATCCTTGACCATAAGAATTTTGAAATTCTGGTAAGAACGCAGCTTGATCAAAAGCAATGTTAGCGCTGTATGAAATGCCAATTTTGTCTGAGGCCTTTCCTTTTTTTGTAGTGATCAGCATGACTCCATTACTCGCTCTGGATCCATAAAGAGCCGCTGCGTTCGGACCTTTTAGAACAGAGACAGATTCGATGTCGTCAGGGTTTAAGTCACTTATTCCATTTCCTAAGTCAAAATTATTACCATAGGAATCACTCCCGCTTTGGTTCGACGAGTTATCGATAGGAATTCCATCAACCACATAAAGAACCTCATTGTTGCCAGTTATTGAGGCGTTTCCACGAAGTGTTACTTTGTTGGATCCTCCTGCACCACTTGCAGATTGACCGATTTGAAGTCCGGCAACTTTTCCATTCAGAGCATTAACTGCATTGTTTGATCTCGCATTCGTAAGTTCTTCACCTTTGACATCAGTTACAGCGTATCCTAGTGATTTTTTTTCTCTAGAGATACCTAATGCCGTTACGACTACCTCATCCAGATTGACGCCTTCGAGAAGAATGATCTCCATCATGACGTTTGGATTTGCATCCAAAACCTGAGATTGGTATCCAAGATAGCTTACTTCGATTCGATTGGAATTACCCTTTAATGTCAGTTCGAATTTTCCATCTATATCGGTAAGTGTTCCTTGGTCAGCTCCTGCTTCTACAACAGTTGCCCCAATGAGAGGCAGTCCCTGTTCATCTTTGACCACTCCACTGACAGTTTGTGCATTCACTTGTAGAAAGAACGAGGCTACAAGCATTACTAGGATAGAATAAAGATATTTCCCTGGGGGACCTATCAATTTTTTAAAAGTCAATTTTTCCATAAGTATTTTAATTAGTAAGTTAAGTTATTAGAAATGCCATCTTCTAAAAGCTTCCATGGCTTCGTATTCAGCAAAACCAAGTTGGCGATATTCGTTAGCAGTGTTTTTATTTCTATCTTCCGACCTTTGCCAGAATTCGCGGCTATCATTCCCTGGAAAGGGAGCACTGTCTTTTTGAGATTGATGCATAAAAACCGCTTTTCGTTTTCTGAGTAATTCTTTTGGGCTAATTGGTACAGCCATTTCGATTTCATTCACTTCAAATTCTTGCCAAGCTCCTCGGTATAGCCAGAGCCAACAGTTCTTGATCCATTTCTCATTTTTCAAAAGATTTAAGGAATCTAAGATTACATTAAGACAAATTCTGTGTGTACCGTGCGGATCGGCCAAATCTCCAGCCGCAAATATTTGATGGGGTTGAATTCGATTGATTATTTCGGAAGTAATGGCTATGTCTTTGGAACTTAAGTCTTTCTTTTTTATGCCCCCAGTTTCATAAAATGGTAGGTCTAGAAAATGAATTTTTTCGTCAGTAAGCCCACAAAGTTTTGCTGCTGAGCGTGCTTCACCTCTTCTGATTATTCCTTTTATTTTTCGAATTTCGACGGTGTTTTTGTTGATTGCGTTGCTTTTCAGGGTTTTTTTAACTTTTTTGATCTCCTTAATATTTAGTTTATCATCTCCAAGGTTTTCGGCATAGTCTTCAAAAAATTCAACGTATCGCTCGACATCGTGATCATGAACAGCGATGTTTCCCGAAGTTTGATACGCGACATGTACGTCGTGTCCCTGTTCTACTAAACGAATAAATGTCCCACCCATAGAAATGACATCGTCATCCGGGTGGGGACTGAAGATTAAAACTTTTTTCTTTGCTGGATTAGCACGTTCTGGTCTGAATTCATCTGTCGTATTTGGTTTTCCTCCGGGCCATCCAGTGATAGTATGTTGGAGTCGATTAAAAATATCAATGTTCAGTTGATATGAACTGTTTACATTAAGTAGTAGTTCACTAAGACCATTCTCATTGTAGTCTTCATCAGTTAGTTTTAGGATTGGTTTTTTTGTGTATTGGGATAACCATACAACAGCTTTGCAAATCAAGTCATTATTCCAATTGCAGGATCCTACTTGCCAAGGCTTTTTTACTCTCGTCAGTTGATTTGCCGCGGCAATATCAAGAAAGAATCTAACATTGCTATGGTTTTGTAAATAGGTGCAAGGAACATCCGAGGTCGTTTCGCCTTCGATTGCTCTCTGAACAATGGAAGCTTTGTGCTGTCCCCATGCCATGATGTAAATTTCTTTGGCATTGAGGATGGTTTTGATTCCCATTGTAATAGCCTTATATGGTACGTTTTCCTTGCCTTGAAAATCATTAGCAGCATCATGACGTGTAATGTTATTCAATCGGACAAGTCTTGTGAGTGAATTGATAGAACTTCCTGGTTCATTGAATCCAATATGTCCAGTGCGTCCAATTCCTAAAATTTGGATATCAATACCACCCAGGAGTTGGATTTTTTTCTCGTATTCTTCACAATGCTCTGTGATTTCGTCAAGAGCTAAATCACCTCTTGGAATGTTTATGTTTTCTTTGGGAATGTCTACATGATTGAATAAATATTCATTCATGAAATGATGATAACTCTGAATTTCTTCTGGTTGAAGTGGGTAATACTCATCGAGATTGAATGTGATGACATTAGAAAAGCTTAATTCTTTGTTTTTATATTTTTTGATTAGTTCGGAATAAACTTTAATAGGAGAGGAGCCAGTCGCTAAACCGAGGACTATTTTTTCTCCTTTTTTTTGTTTGGCTTTTATAGCTAATGCAATCATATCGGCAATATGTTTACTGCCGTCCATTGAGTTTGAAAATAGGTCTATAGGAATTTTTTCATAGGACTTAATTTGGTAAGTTAAGTCCTTAGGATATTTGCTGAGGCGCAAGCTAGGAGCCATATTTACTGTTTTGGTCAAAATATAATTTCAATTAGGCGCGAGCACATCAAATTTAAATTTTGCGTGCTCGTGCACGTCAAATATAGAAATTTTTATCGAGTTTCCTAATTATTATTGGTAATATTGTACATTATTATGTCTATAACAATTAAAGATATCGCCAAACTGGCTGGAGTTTCTCGCGGAACGGTGGATAGGGCTCTTAATAATAGGGGAAGAATTTCACCAGAAGTTAAAGAGAAAATATTAAAAATTGCTAGTGATAATGGCTACCAAAAAAATGTTGCAGCAAGCAGTTTAGCCAAGAATAAGAAGATTAAAATTGCGATTGTTTTGCCCAATCCTGAATTGGATGTTTTTTGGGAAGCACCGCTCAATGGTATTAATAGTATCAAAGGGTTTGTTCAAAATTATGGGATGGATATGAGTTTTCACTATTTTGATTTAAAGTATGAAAATTCTTATTGCTCAGCCATGGAAAGTGCTATTGAATCCAAGCCCAAGGCAATATTAGTAGCACCAGTCTTTTTAAAAGAGTCACAACTTTTTTTCAGAATTGCTCAGCAAAATGACATCCCATTTGTTTGTATTAATTCTGAATTTGAACACAAAGATGTATTGTGTTATGTGGGACAAAATTCTTACCAATGTGGAATGCTTGCTGGTCGATTGTTTGATTTGTCGAATCCAGTAAAAAAGACGATAGTGGTTTTAACATTAGGTCACAAAGTGAGCAATGCAATTCATATTGAGAAAAAGGTAGAAGGACTCTCGGATTTTAATAAGCAAAATGACTCTACCTTTGATATTAAGTATGTAGCGGTTGAAGACTTTACAAATCCTGAAATCATTAGAAGTGTAACTGAAAGTATAATTAAAGATGTTGATAACTTACATGGTATCTTTTTTACCAATTCAAGGTCCCATAAGTTTTTAAATAACAATCAGCTTTTTGCAAAGTATTCGAAGGATATTGTAATTGTAGGTTTTGATTTGTTGGAAGAAAATATTGAATATCTAAAAAAGGGAGATATCAATTTTTTATTGAATCAAAATCCCCTCAAGCAAGGATATTTAGGAGTCATGAATCTCTTTAATTATTTTGTTTACAATAAAGAAATTCCTTTGAAGAGGTATCTTCCTGTCGATGTTGTAGTGGCTGAAAATTACCCAGAATATCTAAATCAAAAACATGTCAGTCTAGAATTGGTCATTTAACCCTGTTTATTCATTAGAACATCTACTCCGACCAGAAATGCCTGCAAAATATACCATTTCATTAAGTTTTCTCACCTCACTATAGTGGCGACTATGCCTCAGCTCCAAAACTTCATATTTTATTGGTCTTGCAAGTCTCATAACGAAGTTCTAATGAATAATCCGAGTATAAGATATTAGAGTAACTAGTGATAGCCTTTTTTATGACTTGATGATTTTGAAACTGTATTCATCATTTAATAACAAAAAATACACTCCACTTGAATAATTCTTTAATGATAATCTGACCGTGCTATTGCTAGGTTGTATTGATTCTAAAACTTGCCCCACAGCATTGTATATTTTTAAAGATTCTACATTTTGGTTAGCATGAATCAATAATTTGTCAACTGTTGGATTGGGAGAGATGATCGTTTTTAATTCTTCGTTTTCATTAACAAAGACAGAATCAATTAAAGATGCTTTCCAGTTTTTGGCAAAATGGTTGTCTAACGAGGGATCGATTAGTTCAAGGAAAAATCCTTCTCCATCTGCAGACTCTGCCCAAGGTAATTTGTCGTTATAGGTAACATGATCTAAGATGATTCCATAATTATCTCTGAGAATGATTTGTTCGCCGTCATTAGAAAGTTTGCCTTGAGTCCATTCAAACCTTTGATCTGTCAGATTGTTAAAAAGATTAAGTTCTTTGACAAGATATATTGTTTCGTTTTCAGCAATAAATACATCTTCAGGAAAAGTAAAATCAACGGCTTCAGAAATCGTATAGCCCTCTAAGTCAATTACTTCGTTGGTTGGATTATATATTCTTATAAATTCTTTATCAGGATTAAAGAGGGGATGATAATGAATGGCGCTGAACATCAAGGAAGGATTTTCAGAATACAAACTATTTTTTGCACCCAAATCAATCGGATTTCCAAATTCATCTTCGCCACCATTTAGGGCCAAAGAACTATTCAATAAGTTGAAGTCATTATCACTAGGATTTATAAATAAGGGGTCTTCAAAAATGACATTTTCTCCAGTTAGCTTTTCTGTATCTGATAATACAAAATCAAGCATCAAGTTGGATTCATTGTCTACCTTGAGCGGTTTAAAAGCGCTATTCGAGAATATCGTATTAGAAATTTGTAGGAAACCATCACCCATTCCCGGATTTTTTTCAAAGGCCAAAACATCACAGGCATTATTATAAAATGTGTTTTGGTCTATCAATGCGTTAC
>JAHDCZ010000198.1 GCA_020629615.1 Saprospiraceae bacterium | reverse complement strand
AAAGTTTACCAAGCTTTTTTCTATGGAGTAGAAGAAGATACTGGATTAATCGATATGGACAAGGTTGAAACGCTTGCCAAACAACATCAACCTAAGCTGATTATTTGTGGGGCATCAGCCTATTCTAGAGATTGGGATTATGCGCGTTTCCGATCCATTGCTGACAAAGTTGGAGCCCTATTGCTCGCTGACATCGCCCACCCCGCAGGTTTGATTGCTACCAAATTCTTAAATGATCCCTTGCCCCATTGCCATATAGTAAGTTCGACCACCCACAAAACTCTTCGAGGACCACGAGGTGGAATAATCATGATGGGCAAAAACTTTGACAATCCTTGGGGACGAACTACAAAAAAAGGAAATCCTATAAAAATGTCCTCCATTCTCAACAGTGGAGTTTTCCCAGGTATGCAAGGCGGTCCCCTTGAACACGTGATCGCTGCCAAAGCAGTTGCTTTTGCTGAAGCTTTAGATCCGAGTTATACCCAGTATTGCGAACAAGTGATCAAAAATGCGCAAACTATGGCTTCAGCTTTTGTTGAGGCTGGCTATAAGATTATTTCTGGTGGCACTGATAATCACTTAATGCTCATCGATTTGAGATCAAAAGGTATCAGTGGAAAAGACGCTGAAAATGCCTTAATAAAAGCCGACATTACTATCAATAAAAATATGGTTCCTTTCGATGATAAGAGTCCTTTTGTTACCTCTGGTATGCGTATTGGTACTGCGGCAATAACAACAAGAGGGTTTACAGAATCAGACTGTAAGCAAACAGTTGAATGGGTTAATACAATCATTGAAAATTACGAAAATGAATCCATTATTACCAAGGTGAAATCAGAAGTCAACAACTATATGGAGTCCTTCAAACTCTATGAATAGAGATTTCTTCCTTTTCATTTTAAACTAGGTAAACCGATTTGGGATAAAGGACTTCACTAAGATAAAGTCCTTTGGCGGGAGCACTCCAACTATCTTTTAAGGGCGATTGATTATCGAGTGAGTTACGTACTTCTTCTAATTGAATCTTTTCTCGAGCCACGTTAATACACATTCCTACAATCAATCTTACCATACCTCTAAGAAATCGATTTGAACTGACGTGATATACCAAACAATTTTGATCATTGGCCGTCCAATACGATTCTGTCACATTACACAAATAAGTTTTAGAATCGTGATTACTTTTACAAAAGGGAAAAAACGAATCAAATTCCAACAAGATTTTGGCAGCATTATTCAAGGATTCAAGTTCTAACTTTCCATAAGGATAGTGGTACAGCAATTCTTCCTGAAATGGATTTCGTTCGAGACTCATGAAGTATTGATACGAACGCTTCGTCGCATCAAATCGGGCATGAGCTTTAGAACGAACCTCATAGATTCTAGATACAGAAATATCCTTCGGAAGTGCTTTATTGATTTTAAATAAAAATTCTTGAATCTCATCAAGTACCGCATCAAAGTGAAAGATATAAAACGAAGCATGTACTCGTGCATCTGTACGACCACAGCCCACAATTTCGACATCCTGCTTAAGAAGAGTCGCAAACCATCGAGTAATCACTTCTTGCACACTCAAATCATTAGGCTGTATCTGCCAGCCAGCATAAGCCGTCCCCTTGTATTTTATTTCAGCAAAATATCTCTTCAAAAACATGCAGTTCAAACATTCGCGTAAAGCGAAAAATAAAAATCAATCACTACGGGAGCAATTTAATCTTTTCAATCAAAGCGCTCGTCTCCGAATAGTCCATTTTATCCTTCATCGCCAATTGTATCGCAACCCCTGCAAAATGTAAAGCCTCATCCTTTTGTTTCAAGGCATAGTAAATTGCAGCTGCGGTATCATTGTTGTAAAAATTACTTTCTCCTGCTATTGACTTTAGCGCCCATTTTTTTGCTTCCAATAAATACATTGGATTATCCGTTATTTCGTAGACTCGCCATGCCATACTATTTAAAAAAGTGACATCTGAAATATTGTATTTATTGATATATGCCACAGCACCATCAAGAAACTGTTTTTGAGAATCTGCATCATCTTTGTACATCTGTTTGCTCAGCGTATACTTGGCGACTCGTCTTTCCCAAGTATCCGGATAATATTTTTTATACATTTCGGTCATGGATTCCAGAGTTGCATTACGACCCGACTTACTCCCGATAGCGCCATCCAATTGTTGTTCAAATCGTTGAATTCCTAGATGCTCTTCAAAGGCATTTCTATTCTCGAGCATAAATTGAAAATACTTACTATCCAAATCAAATCCCGCCAAGTCCCCAATTAAACTTTTATTGTCCGCGCTTAACCAATCATTTTGAGTCTCAAAATATTCATTGGCAATACTCATTGCGTCCAAGTTGGCGCTGAGTAGTGTGCTGGTGTACTTTTTTAAAAAACTAGGTAACTTATTTCCCGCATTATGTTTTTTCTGTAAACCCAAGAGATTGCTTTCATCATCCATTGCCTCCAATCCAAGTGTGATAAACTTATCTGCATCCCTAGCTCCCAATGATTTGTGCACCATCTCACCCTTACCGTTAATAAATAAGAGTGTCGGAAAAGCATTCACATTATATTGTTTTGCAAAATCGATCCCCTCACCCTTTTCCATATCCAGTTTAACATTTATGAAATTCTCGTTGTACATAGATCCTACTTCTGGCTCAGGAAAAACATTGGCATTCATCCATTTACACGGTCCGCACCAAGTAGTATAGGCATCGACAAATATTATCTTGTTTTGACTCTTTGCTTCATCCAATATTTGATTCCAACTTTCGCCTCTAAATTCTATTCCCTCATTTTGGGAGAAGGCATTTATATGCAGATAAGCAAAACATAGTACTAGTAAATACTTCATAGAGTTTGGATTTAGTTTTAGTTAATTGAACTTACGATGGACTCTAAATCTCCAATCATTTGTTGAGGACTTTTATAACCTGGATTTACTTTGATCGGATTGAATTCTTTATCTAAAAAAACAATCGAGGGATAACTTAATCGTCCATTCAACAATTTAGCTGCGAAGCCATTAGATCCTCTTCTTCCGCTTTTGGTAAATGTAAAATTTTCTCCTCTAAAACTAATTGCTTCTTTTTGTTCGGCATTGAATTTGACAACGTAAAAATTATCTGCCAAATATGCTTTTACTTTATCATCAGAAAAAGTTTCTTTATCCATTTTCTTACACCAACCGCACCAATCCGTATA
>JAHDCZ010000056.1 GCA_020629615.1 Saprospiraceae bacterium | reverse complement strand
CAGCCAATGAATTGCTTTCCAAAATAGATATTGATAAAAGGGGAATTCGATTAATCGGAATTGGCCTAGCCAATCTAAATACTGAATTTCCAGATACTCAACTAACTCTTAAGTTTTAGAAATGAAAATTCAATCCATTTTTGGTCTATTACTAATAAGTCTATTCTTGTCTTGTGGTGAAGATGTAGTAGAACGAGATCGCCTTATCATTGAAGATTATATAAATACTAATAATTTAGATGCAGAATCTACAAGTGATGGACTTTATTATCTGATTGATGAACCCGGTAATGAAGAACATCCTGATATTAATAGTACTGTAACTGTTAAGTATGTCGGTCGATATACTGATAATTTCATTTTTGATCAAAATTCTCAAGGTTACACTGAAAAATTAAACAAACTCATCAGAGGCTGGCACATTGGTCTTCCTTTCATAGGAAAAGGAGGTAAAATAAAATTACTTGTTCCTGCTCATCTTGGTTATGGAGAAAATCCTCCTTCTGGAATAAGAGAATCCGCTGTTCTTATTTTTGATATTGAACTAGTTGACTTTATGTAATGGTCGTTTCCCAAATTTAAAAGGAACAAGAAGCAGAAAAAATAAAAAGACCGCGATAAATTCTGTCACTACCAAATACCAAGGCCACGGACCAAATAAATCCAAAATCGTCTTTACTGGAGGCTTCTCTAGAGTGTACATGTAATTTGAATTGGTCAAAAGATTGTAAACCGTAATCACTATCATATAAATATTGGTCACAAAAAAGGCTCGCCACAAATCCTTAATATTAAACCGAAACCCGTACACAAAAATGCTGTAAATAGGTACCACAACGAGAAGTGAATGTAAAAACCAATAGGTGATATAACTATGATGAGGAAAACCATAAGTAATGTCAGGCGTAAAATTGGCCTGTAGCGTTCCAGCCAAAATCATGAAATAAAAAACGCCCATCCATTTTCTACTTTTATAATACATCGCAAAAGGAATCGTTAAGGCCATCACTCGACAAATGTGTAATGGCAATTCTTCTTGCAAAGAAAATTCTCCCGAGATTATCGTCATAATGATCCTTGCAATTACCGCTAGGCTGCACGTGACTGCCAAAGCCGTTCCCAATAATATTTTACCTCTCTCAGAAAAATATTTGTTAGCAATCCAAATACTCAAAATTCCGACAAGGATAAAAACGAACATAGGAATAAAATGAGCACTTGTATAACTTGTAAAGGTGTTTGATTTGGAAAGTAAAGCTTCTATGAACACAATTTTGTGGCTTTCGCCTAATGAATACGGATTTTTGCAAATCAAGTCTTTTTAATCCAAAGTATTCCTTAGAGCATGTTTATCTCTAAAAATAAATTTTTATTTTCAGTCCTCGTAAATTGAATACATTTTCTTTACGAAGTGATTTAATGTCAAATTGCTTCTATAAACGGATAAAAATGAAAATATTAAAAATAACACTTATCGCTTTCATCCTTCATATCGCTTCATTCTTAAACGCTGGAGAGGGTATGTGGATTCCTTTATTATTGAAATCGCTCAATGAAGCAGAAATGCAATCCATGGGCATGAAGCTTAGTGCAGAAGATATATATAGTGTTAATCGAGGGTCATTGAAAGACGCAATTGTTCATTTTGGTGGCTTTTGTACAGGAGAGATCATTTCTGGATCTGGTTTACTCTTAACCAATCATCATTGTGGTTACGGACAAATACAATCTCATTCTTCCGTAGACAACAATATGCTCAAAAATGGATTTTGGGCAAAATCGCATAAAGAAGAATTAACCAATCCAGGACTCTTCGCTCGTTTCATCGATGAAATCAAAGATGTCAGTAAAGAAGCGATGATGGGCGTAAAAGAAGGTATGTCCAATAAAGAAAGACAATCCATTATAGATATCAATTTGGAGGGTATTAAAGCAAGTTTTACGCTTGGTGAATTTCAAGAATTAATCATTCGTCCTTTTTATAATGGCAATCAATATTATGCATTTGTAACAACGGTTTTTAATGACGTTCGTCTTGTAGGTACTCCTCCTGAATCAATCGGAAAATTTGGATCTGATACCGATAATTGGGTTTGGCCAAGACATACGGGCGACTTCTCATTATTCAGAATTTATGCAAGTCCTGATAACCAACCTGCAGATTATAGTCCTGACAATGTGCCTTATAAGCCTAAGCACTTTTTACCCATTTCATTGGATGGTGTAGAAGAAGATGATTTTACCATGGTTTTTGGGTTTCCTGGAAGAACAAACGAATATCTACCCTCTCCAGCGATTGAACAAGTGGTTGATGTTTTAAATCCTGCAAAAATTAATATCCGAGATAAAGCCCTAAAAATCATGGATAAATACATGAGGGCGGATGAAGGAATTAAAATCCAGTATGCTTCTAAGTTTGCACGAATCGCAAATTATTGGAAAAAGTGGATTGGAGAATCTTTAGGGCTTAAAAAAACCGGTGCCATTAAAAGAAAACTAGACTACGAAACAGAATTTGTAAAAGCTTCTGGAAACACTAATATTTTAAATGAATTTAAAGCTACTTATAGAGATATTGAACCCTATGCCTTAACCCGGGATTATTATAATGAAGTTGCTCTTCGTAATATTGAGATTCTTGGGATGATTCGAAACTTCAGAAGGCTGATCACCGCTTACGAAGAAAACGGTGAAACTGGATATGAAAACTTCAAAGCACGGTTGATTAACTTTCTTCCTGGATTCTACAAAAACTATAATGAGGATATTGACAAAGAAGTATTTGGTGAATTGACAGAACTTTATGCAAGTTCGGTCGACCAGCAGTATGTTCCTGATCAGCTCAAAAAAGAATGGATGTTTATGCGAGCGTTAAAGGATCATAATGCCGTAGGCAATTATTTCTTTTCAAACTCCATCATGCCTTCTTCCGAAAAGGTAATGGCACTCTTAGAGCAAGACCCAAAGGATGTTATGGTGACTTTAAAAGACGATCCTTTATATAAACTTGGTGAAGACTGGGAAAAAATCTATGCAGAAAAAGTTTCATTACCTTACAACGGTCATAAGTCCATCCTAGATTCATTGCAACGAGTCTACATGAAATCTCAAATGGATGCATTTCCAAACAAACGATTTTATCCTGATGCCAATAGTACCATGCGTGTAACCTATGGAAAGGTCAATGGGTACACACCTAAAGATGCCGTGTATTATACTCCAGTCACTTACCTAGATGGTGCAATTGAAAAATATGTTCCTGGAGATTACGAGTTTGATATTCCTTCAAAATTACTCGAGTTGTACGAAGCAAAGAATTACGGTCAATACGCTGACAGTAACGGAAAAGTACCTATTTGCTTTATTGGTACTAATCATACTACAGGGGGAAATTCAGGAAGCCCAGCCATAGATGCGCACGGAAATCTTATTGGTCTGAACTTCGACAGAGCATGGGAAGGTACAATGAGTGACATGAATTATGATGCATCCATCTGTCGAAACATTATGGTAGATGCGAGATACATTTTATTTATTATTGATAAGTTTGCTGGTGCGAGTCATATCATTGATGAAATGAAGTTGGTTCATCCCAAAAAGAAATAATGAGTCTGATAAAGTTAGATCAGGAACTAGACGCTTTGCGCGAAAAACTACATCAACAGACAAAAGTTGAAGAAAGGCTTAATGAACTAGATCAAGAAATCACTCATCTGCATTCCGAAGTCAAAAGACAAAAAAGGATATTAGACAAAGAGAAAAAAGATGTTGACGAACTTGAAAAACTAAACATGAAATCCCTTTTTGTCAAAGTACTCGGAGACAAAGAAGAGCGATTAGAAAAAGAAAGACAAGAATACCTTCAAGAAGTATTAAAATACAATGCTCTTATTAGTGAAATCGAAGTTTTAGAGTTTGAGATAAAAGTATTAAATAAAAAAGCTAAAGGAATAAAGCTAACAGAAAAATCTGTCGAAGCCCTAATTTCTAAAAAAGAAGCTTTCTTAAAAAAGAAAGGAGGACCATTGGCGAAAGCCATAAACAAATTTGATATTGAACTAAAATTGCTCAAAATCAAATTACTCAATTTGAAAGAAGCCATAGAAGCTGGAGATGTTGTGATGAATCAAATGAATAATTTGGTTGCTCATTTACAACATGTAAAAAGTTGGAACGGCAGAGCAAGCTTAACTGGTAAAGGGAGATACTCTAGCTATCGAAAAAAGTCATACATCGATAAAGCCAATAGAGAAGCTGTCAACGCTAAAGTAAGTCTAGCTAGGTTTGAAAAAGAATTGAGAGATGTTTATAAAGATGCTCATGTCAATGCAAGCGTAGTTTCTTTCGAACGATTCATAACTGTATTCTATAATCATTTGATCACGGACTGGGTTCTCCAGCAAAATTTGAATAATGCTTACTATAATATTACAAACACAAAAAATACTGTAAGCCGATACATTTTAACTTTAAAATCAGATCTTGAACATATCTTAAGTGATTATGAGCTTTTGAATAAACAAAAAAGAGACTTTGTTGCTAACAACAAAGTCTCTTAAATATCTTTTATTCCTTAGTCTTTTGAATCCAAAAAACAATAAGAACTATTTTATCACCACAAATTGCTTTGATATACTTTCGTTATGTGATTGAATATTTAATATGTAGATACCATTGTTCAATTGATCAAGCTCCAATTGATATTGATTATATCCTTCAATCGCACTTGTGCTAATAGACTTAATATTTAAACCTTGCTGATTTAATACGTTAAGTTGAATGTTATCCAAAGTACTCAATGCATCAAATCTTACTTCGATTGTATTATTGGCTTTTTGAAAAATAGTAAGATTGGAGAATACATCATCCAAATCATTTGTGCTTGTGGTCGCTACAGTTATTTCATCTGTCAAGTTACCATTAATAAAAAAATACTGTCCATTGTTTAAGGGTCTCCAAATCATGGCAGCCACTTTGGTGTTTTCTTTTTCGTAGTTAGTTGGTAGAGGAATGTTGGCATTGAATTGAAAAACATCTCCAGCAACCATTGATCCCTCTCCAATTAATTCACCTAAACTATTTTCAAAGAAAGAAGCCGTTAATAAATTTCTATGGTCCGCATTTGCTCCCTGACCAGATTGACTAGCTATCACATGATCTTGAATCAAGTACAATCCTAATCGATATTCGCCATTTAATGATTCAAACGCTTCGACAAATGCATCAACAGTTAAGGTTCCATCCATCTCTTCGGTTACATCCATCTCTGCAGTAATCACTCCACCTAAACTATTTGCTAATTGTACATCACCAATTATATTGCCCATATCGTTGGTGTAGTCGTCTGTATTTAAATAAAATTTCGGCTGACCGCTACCTCCTAGATTGGCTAATAAATCTATAGATGCATCATTTGTTAAATCACTACTCGACGTGTGTAATGCTACAACGATTGCATTTTCGTCTTGTAATCCATCCACCAGATCTTTAAAGGCTGTCCATCCCCATCCTCCACAATTACTACACCAGTGTGCTGTTCTTTTTGAAACTAGTGACCATTGTTCTTGTGCCGCAAGACTTGAAACCATGGAAAACGCAAGAGCTAAAATCAAAATCTTTTTCATATTATAAATTTTTATAATTCGAAGTTACAACTTTCGTTTTCTTTTCAAAAAACAATTTGCTTGTTTTAATATTATTTTGTCCTAAAAACGACCGCAAGAATGGTTGTATATAACAGCGGTAACTACTTGACCCACTTTACGAAGCGTAGTTTTACTAATGATGTCTATGTTATCGTCATGTGTATGATGATGTGCGCCGAATGTCCCGTCTTCATGTGCCGCATTGATAATATCTATTGTTGGAATATTTGCCAATTGATTTACATGCAGATGATCGTCTTCTATTGCTGGAATTTTCTTTTTAATAAACAAATCATCAGCCTTCATTTTTTCAGCCAGCTTCCACACTCTCTTTAAATAGCCTTGGGCATAACGCATGGATATTTCCTCCATTGGAAATTTTGCATCTTTAGCGCCAACCATGTCAAGTAAAATTCCAAACTCGGCTGTATAATTTTTTTTGTGCAAATTCTTTCCCCAATGTTTAGATCCTAGACACCAATTTTGTCTGTCTAATCCATTATCCTCAGCATCAAATAAAACAATATCAATTCCTAGATCAATTGGATTCTCGTGAATCAATCTTGCTATCTCTAACAAAACACCCACTCCACTACCTCCATCATCTGCTCCCATTATTGGTTTATCGCGCATGCTTTCTTCTGGATCTTTCTCTGCAATTAATCTAGAATCCCAGTGTGCACAAAGCAGAACCCGTTCCTTATTTTCTGGATTAAATTGAGCAATAATGTTTGTGGATTCGGCATCCTTTACACTCAAAAAACTGGCTTTAAAATCTTGCTCTATGACCTCAGCACCATAGTTTTTAAATTCATCGACCAACCAATTCTTACATGCCTTATGTGTCGGAGTACCTGGTACTCTAGTTCCAAAATCTAATTGTTTTTCGATATTCGCGAAAGCCTTATCTCCAGAAAAAGTTGGAATTTTAACCTGAGGCTTCTTAGTTTTAACGACAGATTCTGGACGCTTTGGTTTATCTTCTTGACAAGAAAAAATTGCCAAACTTAGGAATAGAAAAATTACGTATCTAATCGTCATTTCTTTAGTTGTTTATAAGAGTATCATCAGTATACAATGAGGAAGTTAATATACTGTTATACAATATTAGAAATAGTATTTTTATTCGACCACCAAGTTTTGTCTGTCAACGAGGAAGTCAAATGTTAATTCCGATAATCCTTTACCATCAACAACGGCATTCCAAGCTCCGTGTCCTGCAGGATCACCATTCGGTTGTAAAAGGGTCATTAATCTGCTGTAGATACCCAAAGATTCATAGATACCTTGCAGTTCAAGTGCCTCTTCATAAGGAGTTAAAGGGTCCTCAGCAGTACCATGTCCCATGAATAATTCGGGGTCATTGGTATCATATCGATCATATTGTTCCAAGTCATAAACCGCTTCAAACGCATCTAATTTGGCGTTTGATCCCCAAAAATAAACCATACTTCTCACTTCATAAACTTGGTCCAGATTTGTCGTGGTAAGTGTTGGATCCTCATTTATAGTAATTTCGTCTCGGAAATCTTCTATGTTTGAAATTCCTAAAGCAATAGCAGTTATTGCACCTGCCGAAGCGCCTCCAATAGTAATATAGTCGCTATTTATTTTGTAATTGTTATCGTTGGCTACAATCCAACGAAGAGCAGCCTTGGCATCTCTTTGTGCAGTATACATCGCTAGAGATTGCTGAAACTGATCCGTCGTCTGCGCTCCATCCAAGGCATTCTCAATCCATTCTTGTGGAACAATTCCTTTGTAATACATTTTTACTTCATCAGGTGTCATCCCTTGTATTGCTCCTAATTCTTCCGTTGTTCTATAGTCTATAGATATAAAAACCCAACCTCTTGAAGCGTAGTAATTTGCCATGTCTACAATTTCAGGTTTATGCTTTATTCCTCCTGTAAAACCACCTCCGTGAATAAACATAAAGACTGGTCTATTGTCAGAGTCGTTTTCGGGAAAGTAGACGTCTAATTTTATTGGAATCGCAAAAGGTGTTGTGCTGGATTCATCATGACTTAAGCCATCAGCATATGTTATATCTTCATCTATTGAGACTGTGTACGTAGGGTCAAGTTGCACAACAGGTATTCCATTGTTTGATGTTGGGGATTCGTCATTTTCACAAGCTATAAATGTTAAGATTGTAAAAAAAATTATAAAAACTAATTTATTCATTCCGTCGTTTTCCAGTTAATTTATCTTTTAGACTTATTTTATTCACTATAGTTTAATGACCGCTTTATTAAGTTGAAGCTCTATTTCATTTAATTAATGGTCCAATCAGTTCCATCTTTGCCGTCTTTCAATTGTATGTCTAAAGCTTTCAGGACATCTCTAATTTTATCGGATGTTCCCCAATCCTTGGTTTCTCTGGCGGTTTGACGAATATCAATTATTAAGTTCATCAAGCCATTCATATATTCACTTTGATCATTGTTTACCATATCGTCTTTAAGACCAAAAATCTCAAAAACAAAATCGTTATAGGTTTTCTTCAAAGCTTCTAATCCTGCTAGTGATAAATCTTGACTACTCAATTGTCCTCCTTTAAGTCCATTGATGATGCTCACCATTTCAAACAAACGAGAGAGTGCTTTGGGTGTATTGAAGTCGTCATTCATATCTTCAAAGGCTTGCTTTCTTAAGCCTTCAATTTGAGCATCGAGCTTTCCAGGACCTTGGGCTTCTGCTTTTAAATGGTTCATCGACCTACCCGCTTCCATTAATTTCTTGTATCCTTTCTCTCCTGCCAAAAGTGCATCATCAGTTAAATCAACAGTTGATCTGTAATGCGCCATCAACATAAAAAACTTGATTGCCATTGGGCTATATCCTTTACTGACATGTGGACTGTCACCAGAAAATAATTGTTCTGGACTGATGGTGTTTCCATCACTCTTTGACATTTTTTTCCCATTCATTAAGAGCATATTAGTATGCAACCAATAATTTGCTGGGCTACATCCGCATGATCCTACATTTTGAGCTATTTCATTTTCGTGATGCGGGAATTTTAAATCATTTCCTCCTCCATGAATATCAAAGGTCTCTCCTAAGTATTTTGTACTCATTGCCGAACACTCCAAATGCCAGCCAGGGAATCCTACTGACCAAGGCGAACTCCATTTCATAATGTGTTCAGGAGCTGCTTTCATCCAAATCGCAAAATCTGAAGGATGATTTTTTTCTGATTGATTTTTCAAATCATCTCGAGATTCAGACATTAAATCTTCAATAATCCGACCTGATAGTTCGCCGTATTTGTTCGTCTCCTTGGCAAATTTCATGGTATCAAAATAGACTGATCCATTTTTCTCATAAGCAAAACCATTTTTCAAGATGGATTCAACCATTTCGATTTGCTCTATGATGTGTTGGGTTGCCCTTGGCTCTATACTTGGTCTTAATGTATTAAATACATCCATCATATCATGAAACCCATTAGTGTACTTTTGAACGACTTCCATTGGTTCCAATTGCTCAAGCCGTGCTCCTTTTAAAATCCGATCTTCTCCATCATCCAGCAGATGACCAACATCAGTAATATTCCGCACATATCTAACTTTATAGCCTTGATGCAAAAGGTATCTATAAATCATATCGAAGCTCATAAAAGTTCGACAATTTCCAAGATGAACGTCATTATAAACAGTAGGTCCACAAACATACATACCTACAAACCCTTCATGGATTGGTTTAAACTCCTCTTTTTCTCTTTTGAGGCTATTGTATAATTTAAGTGTATCGATCATAATACAAAAGTAAGCACTTTATTTAAGGCTAATTAATTTATTGGCCTTAATGTGGCGCTGATTAAATAGTGATCAGAGAATCCTTCTTTATGTACTTCGTGATTTAAAAATTGGAAGTCTTCCGATGCCATGATGTAATCTATTCTGAGTAGGGGCAATGCTCCGGCAAAAGTAGTTCCGATCCCACTTCCTTTTTCTCTAAAACTATCATTTAAATCTTCTGTTGCGAGTCGATAGATATAAGATTGTGGTGTATCATTGAAATCTCCACAAAGAATAATTGGATATGGACATTTTTCCATATGCTTCTTGATCATTTTTATTTGCTTTGCGCGAATTTGATTGTATCTCTTATAATTAGAAAATATGTCATAAATTCCACCCCAAGTTTCTTTGTCTTGAAAATTTCCATCAGACATAACTTTTTTGGCTTCTCTGGTAATTCTATTGGACTGAAGGTGCGCATTATATACTCTTATCGTATCAAAATTTATGACTACATCCACCCATATACAAGCATTGGTTCGTGTTTTAAAATCTATTAACCCTTTATCAATAATCTCTGATTTGCTTAAAATCAAAGGACCTGTTACGGGTTTATATTTAGAATGGTTTTTGAACGCCAAATCAATAATATCCTCTGAAAAAGGTGCGCATTCTTGAAAGCAAAGAATCTCTGCATTTTGAAAGTTCTTTAAATATTCTCGAAGTACTTTTGATCGTTTTTTACGACTTGTCTTGGCTTTATGATACGCGTAATATGCGTTTTGAACATTAAAACTGACGATCTCGATTTCTCCTGCTTTCTGACCAACCTCTGTTTTATTAAAATTGATAAATGTTCCTATGTGATTATAACCCAACAAAATGATAAAAATAGAGATGAAAGCATATTTGGGTTTTATCAATAACCAAAGAACGATGAATGCAATATTCAATAAAAAAAGAATTGGATAGAAAAGTCCTGGAATAGAAAATAGCCAAATCAACTGACTATCTAATGCAGAAGACAGATAAGCAAACAGTGTTAATACCCCAATAAAAATATTGCTATAAATTAATAGCTTCAGAAAGAATTTCACAAATTAGTTTTTACTCGCTTCATCCAATATTCTTCGCTCTTCATTACTTAAAGAGTTAATTCCTTTTCTTTTGATTTTCTCAAGAATTGTATCAATATTCTGATTCGTTTCATTTTCCTTTTTACGAGGTGTCATTTTAATGACTTTAGCAGATCCCGACCTTTTAGTTTTAGGTGCTCTACGTTCAAATAAAGTACTTAAATCTTGGCCTTGATTCAAAAGGTAAATAAATAAAAAACCCATAAAAGATCCTCCAAAATGCGCGATTCGCCCTCCTGTATTTTGCAAATTGGACAAACCAATCAAATCAAACAAAAGGACTACTAACACTACATACTTTAATCTTACTGTCCCTATTAATATCAAACGAATCAAATATTCTGGTGCTATCATCCCTGCAGCAACAACCATCGCCATAACCCCAGCAGAAGCTCCATGCGCGTAGCCAGAAAATTCTGGTGCAACATTGGTGAAAACCAAGTAAAAAACAAGTCCTGCCATGCAGCCAAATATAAATATGGGTAAGACCCTATGATCTCCTATTAAATCACCAACTATTCTTCCAAACCAATACAGCATTAACATATTCATGGCCATATGAAAAACCCCAACATGAAATATGGCATGAGTAATAAACACCCAGGGATGTTTCAAATTATACATCATGTCAGAATGAATAGACATGGATTCAACAAAGGATTGAAATGTCGCCTGATGATTGGGTCCAGTAAAAAGAATAATAATCTTAATTAAATAAACCAATACAAAAACAATGACATTTAATACAATCAATCGATTGACCATATTGCCTGATCGGAAAACTCCTTTTATGTCATTAATGATTGATTCCATAATCATTTAACGCAATCGCGCCATGTTCCAATATATGATTAATAAAAAGCCTGCGATTGCTCCTCCTAGATGTGCAAAATGAGCTACTTTATCACCCTGAAATGAACCAATTCCAAACACAAGGTCGTAAATAATCAATCCAATAGCCAAGTATTTGGCTTTTATCGGAATCGGGGGTATTAAAAGCATCAATTTCATATTAGGATACATCGTTGCAAAAGCGATCAATACACCGTACACTGCCCCAGATGCTCCAAGTGTACTCTGGTTCAACAAAAGATTAAATTCAAAATGGTGAATATCAGGATAATGAGCATTAGGTCCTTGTAAGAACAATGATCGCCCTTTTTCCAATAAGTAGTCTATTGCTTCTGGCGGTAGAAGACCTGACAATTCAACGTAGCTAAAATAATTCACAGCAGTATTTAAAAAGGTAGCTGCAAAACCCGCTAGAAAGTAAAGAATTAGGAATCTATTAGTTCCTAAACTTCTTTCAACATAGGGTCCTAAAAAGAAAAGTGACAACATATTAAATCCCAAATGCATCACATCAGCATGCATAAACATACTAGTAATGATCTGAAAAGGTTTAAACTCCGAGGACATTGGAAAATAAACCGCAAACAAACTTCGCAAATCAAAAGGTAGCATCGCGGTTGCCAAAAAAAACAAGACATTGATGATTATCAAGTGTTTAACTGCAGGGCTGAGATTTCTCATACTGAATTAACTAGCAAACTGTTTAATAAGTTCATCTAGTTCATAAGAGATGAAGCATTTTTTACCACTTGGACTTTTGGAAGGAATTGAACATGCAAACAGCTGATCAATCAAATTAATCATTTCTTCTTCGGTCATTCGTTTACCTTTTTTTATACAAGATGATTCCGCCATTGCTCTTGAAAGGTTTTGATTTAAACCCAATTGCAATTCAAGGTTTTCAGAATATTGATCAATCAATTTTTCTATGAGCTCTTGGACATCTTCCGAAGGAGACAAGCCTACTGGTATCCCATGCACAATCAAAGAGTTATTACCAAAATCTTCGATTTCAAAACCGAGACAATTTATCTGTTCAAGAATTTGATCCGCAATCTCCTTTTGTCCAACATTTAACTCTATTGTTTTTGGAAAAAGTTGTTTTTGACTCAATGGTTTCGAACTGGATAGTGCTTCAAGATATCGTTCGTACAAGACCCTTTCGTGGGCTGATTGCTGGTCAATTAAAACATATCCAGATTTGATTTGGCTTACAATGAAACTATTGTGAATTTGATAAGGCTTTTTTCCAAATTGATCTGCCGGGCTTTGAGAATCAAAATCGTCTTTTATCCCACTTTCAATGATAATAGACTGTTCCCTTGGAGTTTCGTCCGTGTTTTGAAGTGCAGAGTAAACTGATTCCCAATTACTCGTATCCTGCTTAGGTGGCATTCCTGAGAACGATGAGGACGAATCGGGCTTTTGGGTCGTTCCAGAATACATTTGAACTATTCCGATTTCTTGATCAAAATCCAATGATGGCGCCAAAGTATATTTGCCCAAGGCATGCTTAATTGCAACACGTACATAGTTATAAATTAATCGTTCGTCCTCAAATTTGATTTCGGTCTTGGTGGGATGAACATTAATATCAATTTGACTTGGATCCATTTCTATGTATAAAACATAAAAAGGATAAAAGTCTTTTGCAATTAACTCTTCGTAAGCCGTTCGAATAGCATGGTTGAGATAATTACTTTTAATGAATCGTTGATTTACAAATATATATTGATCTCCTTTAGTTTTTTTTGAGGCTTCGGGTTTACCTATAAAGCCCATTATATTGATCAACTCCATTTCTTGATCCACTGGAATCAATTTTTCATTATGGTTTTTTCCAAAAACATTGACTATGCGCTGTCGTAAATTAGAAACGGGAAGGTGATAAATCTCATTATCGTTGTGATGAAGAGAAAAGAAAATCGATGGGTGGGCTAATGCCACTCGATGAAATTCCTCAAGAACGTGTTTTAGCTCAACAGCATCTGATTTCAAAAACTTTCTTCTTGCTGGAACATTGAAAAATAAATTCCTGACAGAAATAGAAGTGCCTGGATTCATCGAAATGGTTTCCTGTTTATCCAATGTGGATCCTTTGATCAAAATCCGTGTACCCAATTCGGTATCTTTCTCCTGTGTTTGAAGCTCAACATGAGATATTGCTGCAATGGACGCCATCGCTTCCCCTCTAAACCCCATTGTTTTTATTGAAAACAAATCATTGGCATTCTTGATTTTAGAGGTAGCGTGTCTTTCAAAACACATTCGAGCATCTGTTTCTGACATTCCTTTTCCATTGTCCACTACTTGAATCAGTGTTTTGCCAGAATCTTTTAAGATGACTTTAATGGATGTACTACCTGCATCTACGGCATTTTCCATCAATTCTTTAATCACTGAGGAAGGTCTTTGAATGACTTCGCCAGCCGCAATTTGATTAGCAATAGAATCGGGAAGTAACTGAATAATATCGGACATTGGGCTATTCAAGAATTTGAGTCAGTAAACTTAAAATTTTGTTGGATGTTAACACAAAGTAAGTAAGAAAAAATAAAAGCCCGATAATGGCTGCCAATCGAAAATTGTATTTTTTAGTCTCTCTATTTCGATACGCTGGATCCACTCGCGATCTCGTTTGTAAGCCAAGTTTTATGCGTTGTTTTGCCAATTCGGTTTGATCTAAATTGGGATTGTCTTTTTCATGCATTCTCAATCTACGCTCTAAATCTTCCTTCGCGGGATCATAAAAACGTGGAATATATTTGAACTGTTGATGTTTTGTCCGTTTGTTTAAACCAAGAAAGCCCATAGTGTGTTAATTATACTTTCAAGATACTAAGATTAAAATATTCTTGCGAATAATATTTATGCAGTAAATGAGCTTTAGTAGTTTTAATTTTAGAGTACATTTACATTTTGTAACCCATATACAAATGCTCCAACATTATGAGTGATCCAATTAAGCACGAATGCGGTCTTGCATTAATTCGTTTGCTTAAACCCCTCGATTATTACAAAGAAAAATATGGAACTCCCTTATATGGTTTGTATAAGCTTCAACTCCTGCTTCAAAAACAAAGAAATCGAGGTCAAGATGGCGCTGGGATTGCTACCATAAAATTGGAAAGCAAACCAGGGATGCGATACATCAGTCGCAAAAGAAGTAACAATCCACAATATCTTAAGGACTTATTTGATGGTGTTTATGACCACTTTAAAGACTTATCAAAGGAACAACTTCTTGATAGTGATTGGTTAAAAGAAAACAAACCTTATACAGGAGAATTATTACTGGGACACTTGAGATATGGTACTCATGGTGTCAATACAATCGAGACATGTCATCCCTTTTTAAGACAAAATAATTGGATTAGCAGAAATCTTGTTGTTGCTGGTAATTTTAACTTAACCAATGTCGACGAGTTGTTCAAAGAACTTATAGAATTGGGTCAATATCCCAAGGAAAAATCCGATACCGTTACGGTCATGGAAAAAATAGGCCATTTTTTGGATGATGAAGTACAGCGACTCTTCAATTGGTTTAATCCCGAAGGATATAATCATCAAGAGATTAATGCTTTGATCGCAGAACACATGGATATTCAGCGAGTGCTTCAACGTGCCAGTAGAAAGTTTGATGGTGGGTATGTAATGGCTGGAATGATCGGTCATGGAGATGCTTTTGTTTTAAGAGATCCCTCGGGGATAAGACCGGCCTTTTACTACCAAGATGATGAGCTTGTGGTGATGACCTCCGAACGACCTGCTATACAGACTGCATTCGACGTAAGTCACACAAAAATTAAAGAACTCACTCCTGGTCATGCTCTTATTATAAAAAAGAATGGGACAGTAAATGAAGTACCTTTTATCGACTCTTTAAAAAGAACTGCCTGCTCTTTCGAGCGAATATATTTTTCGAGAGGAACAGATAGAGATATTTATTTGGAAAGAAAAAAACTTGGTCAACTCCTTGCCAAAAAGGTCATGGAAGAGGTCAACTATGATTACGAAAACACCTTATTCTCTTTCATTCCCAACACGGCAGAAGTGGCTTTTTATGGTCTTATCGAAGGTGTTCATGATGAGCTAACCAAGTTTAAAAAGAAAAAAATCCAAGAAAAAGGCGCAGATATAACTGATGAGGAATTAGAGCATATTCTTTCACTGAAGCCGCGTGTGGAAAAGCTTGCTGTTAAGGATGCTAAAATGAGAACCTTTATTGCTGATGATACGATCAGAGGCGGTTTGGTTTCTCATGTTTATGATGTGACATACGGGATCGTTAAAAATGAAATTGACACCTTGGTCGTCTTGGATGATTCTATTGTGCGAGGGACCACATTACGAGATAGTATCATCAAAAGTTTGGCGCGTTTGAAACCAAAGAAAATTGTTGTGGTATCTTCTGCTCCCCAAATTCGTTTTCCTGATTGCTATGGCATTGATATGTCTAAAATGAAAAATTTCGTTGCCTTCAAAGCGCTTGTAGAATTACTAAAAGAAAACGGAAAAGTAAATCTCCTTCAAGAAGTTTATGAAAAGTGCAAGGCTCAAGAATCAAAGCCAAGCGCGGAAATAATAAACTATGTAAAGGATTTGTATGCGGAATTTCCATACGAAGTCATCTCAGACAAAATCGGTGAAATTGTAACACCAGAAGGCACAAAGCCTGAAATAAAAATTATCTACCAAACCTTGGAAGGCTTGCATGAAGCTTGTCCCAACAATCATGGTGATTGGTACTTTTCGGGAGATTATCCAACTCCTGGAGGACAACGAGTAATTAATACTAGTTTTATTAATTACATGGAAAAGAAAGATGTAAGAGCTTATTGACACATTGAGACGTTAAAACTTGTCCTTTAACTTGTTATATATTACGAATTTTTATAATTTTATAAATTATTACTCATTCGTAAGCTATATGAATTATGGGAAGAATTTTTAAAATTGTCATTTACGCGATCATTATCGTTTTCCTCTATTTTTGGATTATGACTATTGCAAAATCTTGTGGTAGTAAAAATCCTGTTGATGCTGTGGTTGATCAAGCAGAAAATGTTGTTGATGGTGTTTCGGACATAGTCGACGACGCAACGGATGAATTTTTTGATGAAGAAGGTGAAGATTTTGATAATGAAAACTCCGAAGAATCTGATGATGATGATTTTGACAATGTCGATGGAGAAGACGAAATTGACTACGAAGAACTTGATGCAGAAATAGAAGATGATTTTGATGATGAACCTGTTGAAGAATCGACTTCTACTCCCGTCAGACAAACTACAAATCCTGGATCAGGAGGAATGTATATGCTAGTAGCGGGATCATACTTGGTTAATGATAATGCTACTGCGATGAAAAACAAACTAAACAATATGGGATATGATGCCTCGATTGTTCGGTTTGATGGATCAAGCTACTACACGGTGGTTGCCGGGAGATATGACAGTAACAATAGTGCGCAGTCTGCATCCTCAGATTTGAATTCTAGAGGTATAGATAACTACGTCCACAAGAAAAAGTATTAACCGCTAAGTACTTTTCTTTTACTTAAACCTTAGGGACTCTTTTGAGAACCTCCTTAGTGTATTTCCAATATTTCTGAACCGAACTTATTTGAGTGCGCTCATCTGGCGAATGTGCTCCTGTAATATTAGGACCATATGATATCATATCCATGTTTGGATAATTCGTTCCGATAATTCCACACTCTAATCCAGCGTGACATGCATTTACATGAGGAGATTCATTAAATAACTCTTCATATAATGTACTCATCATTTTGATAATGGGTGCTTCCGGTTTTGGTGTCCATCCTGGATAAGATCCTCCATTATTCACTTTCGCGCCAAGCATATTAAATGTACTGTGAATCGCATTGGCTAAATCTTCTTTTTCAGAATCAACCGAACTTCTCGTCAAACACAAGATTTCATATTTTCCATCTTCTACCAGCACCCTAGCCAAGTTATTAGAAGTCTGAACTAATCCATCAATATCCGGACTCATTCGGTAAATCCCATTGGGACAAGAATAGATGGCACGCATTAAGTTATTTTGAAAAAGAGGGTACAAGACTTTACCCGATGCCTCCGTTTGAGTAAGCTCAATTTGTAATTCTGGATCTGTAGTTTGATGCTCGTCTTGAATTTGTGTGCTTAAGTATTCGATACGTTCTTTAACGGAATCCAATTGGTCTTTCTTAAGATAAACAATGGCATTAGATTCTCTGGGTATTGCATTTCGCAATCCTCCCCCATCAATAGAAACAATTCTAAGGTCAAAATCTTTTGAACACGTATACAAAAGGCGATTCATTAATTTATTAGCATTGCCCTTTCCTTTGTGAATATCCATTCCTGAATGTCCGCCACTTAAGCCTTTAACACAAATCTTATATGACTCAAACCCTTCTATAATATCCATCAATTCATAATCGCCTTTTGCCGTAACATCAACGCCTCCCGCACAACCAATGGTTAGTTCTCTATCATCTTCGGTATCCAAATTTAGCATGATCGTCCCAGACAACAATCCTCCTTTGAGACCCAAAGCACCCGTCATCCCGGTTTCTTCGTCAATCGTAAATAAGGCTTCAATCGGAGGATGCTCAATGTCTTTAGATGCTAATATTGCCATAATGGTAGCAACGCCAAGCCCATTGTCGGCCCCTAGGGTGGTGCCCTCAGCTTCTACCCAATCTCCATTAATGATCATTTTAATTCCTTCTGTTGCAAAATCAAAAACGGTATCATTGTTTTTCTGGTGGACCATATCTAGATGACTTTGCATCACAACGGTCTGACGATCTTCCATGCCAGAAGAAGCTGGTTTTTTAATGATCACGTTTCCTATTTCGTCTTTAATAGTCTGTAAGCCTAGGCTTTCGCCGAATGTCATCATGAAGGCAATAACTTGCTCTTCTTTTTTTGATGCTCTCGGAACAGCATTCAAATCAGCAAAATAATTCCATAATTCTTTGGGTTCTAGTTGACGAATAGCAGCACTCATTTAAGTCGATTTTTTTTCAAAGATAAGTTTTCATTCATTGAATTATAGTATGAAATGTTCGAACTATTATTAGAAAAGATACCAAATTACCACAAAGCGCCGTCGGTATTGTCAACTTTTTTTGGTCGGATAAGTCGTCTTTAGTATATTGTGGCATGTTTCATGAAAATTTAAAACACCTTCGCCAAAAGGCGAAAATGTCGCAGCAAGCTTTGTCGGATCAATTAGGAATTGCAAGAACAACCCTGGGAGATTATGAAAGAGGTAAAACAGAACCTAATATTGATATGATCATTAGCCTTGCCAATCTTTTTGAAGTAACGATTGATGATCTCTTAAAAAAGAATTTGGTCCATCTTGATTTAGAAATTTTGAAAAATAAAGAACTCCGGGTTTTGGCCATTTCTGTTGATCAAGATAATCGTGAAAACATAGAACTAGTAGATACCAAAGCACAAGCAGGCTATCTTCAAAGTTTTAATGATCCAGAATTTATTCGCGACCTTCCTAAGATACACTTTCCCAACATGCCAGATGGTACCTATCGAGGCTTTAAAATTGAAGGAGACTCGATGCTACCTGTTGAATCTGGAAGTGTCGTGGTCTGCACCTATGTCGAATCCTTACACCATTTAAAAGATGGAAAGACTTATATCGTGGTTTCAAAAGATGAAGGATTGGTTTATAAGAGGGTTAAAAAAATGAGTGATAAGCTTTTATTATTTTCGGACAACCCCTTGTATCCTCCATATGAAATTAACTACGATCAAATTTCTGAGGCTTGGGAATTTTACGCACTGCTTAGTTTCAGTGATGCTAAAATTTCTGAAGAAGGGTCCGTAGATTATAAGTTAGATGCCATTCAAGAAAAGATCAGAGAGCTAACACAAAGTGTTTCTGATCTACAAAAGAACTAAGCATGGAACAAAAAAACAATCCTTTGCATGGTGTAAAACTTGCTAACATACTGGAACACCTTGTTCAGAAATATGGTTGGGAAAAAATGGGGAAGTGGATCAATATTCGCTGCTTTAATTATGATCCTTCTATTAAATCAAGTCTCAAGTTTTTAAGAAAGACGCCTTGGGCAAGAAATAAAGTAGAAGCCTTGTATTTAAAATCCGTTAATAAAAAGAAGTAGAATAAATTTATTGTTTGAAAACCTATTTTTTAATTCCCCTTTCGATTCATTAGGATGGACTTAAAGGCATTGGTTGAATGAATCAATGCCTTTAAGTCCTTTTATTTAAATCGAATTAAATAAACGCTTAGACTTTTTTCCTTCTATATTTAATTCAACTTTGGATGATTTGGTTAGCTCCATTCCGGTATACTCTTCATATAAAGTTTTGTACTTGGACCAAATGTTTCTAGCTTGTTTGTCACCATTAATTTTTAGGTGTTTACCACTTAGTTCTACTTTATTTTGTTTTCCAATTTCCAGTAAGCCATCTCTATTTAGTTCTCTTCCTATTATATCGGCAGGCTTATTATTTCCAAAGAAATCTTTGTTTCTAAACTGAATAATCTCGTCATGATTACCAAACTCACGTACCATATCATTTAGTCTTTGGTG
>JAHDCZ010000197.1 GCA_020629615.1 Saprospiraceae bacterium | reverse complement strand
GTAAGTCAAATGAATGAGATGCCAGAACCTTGGGTGCCTGGAATGCAACGCGGCAGAGCGGTCAAAGTAAAATATACCTTGCCTGTGAAATTTGATTTGCCTAAGAAAAAGAAGAAAAAATAAGAGTTAGAAAGAGCCCAATACTTTGACAAATATTGGGCTCTTGTAGTTTAGTTTTTTACGCAAAGAATTACTCGTCGATTTCGATATTTCTATTAAACCCTATTGGGTTAAATCCTTGCTTTTTACCTTCTGGAGCGTCATCGTCATAATCTTCCCATGCACTGATGTCCGAAAGAAAAATATCCATGTGTCTCAATATGAAAGGTGCCTTCAATTCTTCAGGACGTAATATTTCTATCATCTTTGGTGGTTTTGGTTCACCATATCCTTCAATGCTCGGATTCATGGTCATGACCATTACTTTTCCGTTAAATAATTGCTGATAGATTAAAGCACCGTTGGATTTAATCATGGTCCTTTTGATGTTAGAATCTTCTATATTTTCATATAAGCCAGAACTGGATCTTCCAAGATTGTAAACAATCGATTCTAGATTTTGAACTTGATCTTTTACTTCTACACTTCCTCCTAAGCCAGTCTCTTCTTTGATTTGTTCCAAAGCACCAATGATCATAGGTTTTAATTCTTCAGGCCACTTTTTTCTATATTCAACGGTGTTATTTAATAAGCCTTTATACTGTTCTACCTTCGCCGGAAGGCTCCCTAAGTCTAATTTTTTGGATTTAGCCATTTTCTATTTTTTTTAAGACTGCTAAGATAATTTATTATTTATTTTCAGCCGATTATTCATAGCTCGACCATGCAATATGACAGCTTTTCGACATTTAATTCTTTTCGAGAATAAAACGAAATACTACAAATTACTAGTCAGCAATAAATCTAAGCTAGTATACTTGATTCCAAAACGACGACTCAAGTATTCATTGACCAGACATCCTTTATACGTATAACATCCATTTCGGATACCTTTGCTTTGATACAAAAGTGATTCTAAGCTATTCACAGAGCCCATTCTTATCAAAAGAGGAGTAATGATATTACTTACGGCTACCGAAGAGGTTCGCGCTACTTTCGAATTTATATTTGGAACACAATAATGAATTACCCCGTGTTTAACGAAAGTAGGGTTTTCATGAGTAGTCATTTCCGAAGTTTCTATACATCCCCCTTGATCAATGCTTACATCAATGATGACAGCTCCTTCTTTCATTTTACTCACCATTTCTTCAGTCACCAAAATAGGCGCTCGACCTGTTTTAGAATGGACAGCGCCGATCACAACATCTGCACTGACCAATTGGTAGGCTAGATATACAGGATTAATAGATGAAGTATGAAGAGTACGCCCAACCGCCGATTGTATACGCATGATTTTACTAATATCATTATCGAAAATTCTAACCGAAGCCCCTAGACCTAAAGCGGTTTTGGTAGCAAATGTTCCAACCATTCCTGCACCTAAAATGACCACTTTGGCAGGAGGAACACCCGAAACACCACCTAAAAGTGTCCCTCGACCACCGGCTGTATTGTTCATCAGTTCTGCGGCGGTCAACATCGCTACCATCCCTCCAATTTCACTCATGATATTGACGATGGGGAAGTTGCCATCTTCAGATTGCATATATTCCATTGCGAGTGCGAGTATCCTTTTCTTTTTTAACTTAAGGATATAGTCCTCGGATATTATAGGGATTTGTAATGGAGAAATCAACACACTTTCAGGCTTCATTAAATCGATCTCTTCCAAGGTCGGTGGAGCAATTTTTATTAAAACATCTGCTTTAAATACCTCGTCTTTGCTTTGTGCAATTTCTGCACCTGCCTCCGAATAATCATTGTCAGAATAATTGGATTTTTCTCCAGCTTTGGTTTGAACAATCACACGATGACCATAACCTACTAGTGTCCGAATGGAATTTGGAACAAGTCCTACTCGGCTTTCGCCTAATCGAATTTCTTTCGGTATTCCAATGAGAATTTCTTTGGAAGATTCTTGTGTTTGCAAAGTCTCTACTTGGGTCTCATATTGTCCTTTGGAAAAGAAATCAGTAAACGAAAATTTCTGTGTGCCTTGACTCATAACTGGATTTAGTTCGCTGGTTCATGTAATTTAATCCTTCGATAAGAATTTTCCAAGACTTCAATACTTATAGTGTGATAATCATTGTCTAGCAGGGATAAGATCACATCTGGCCATTCAATAAAAACCAGTTGATCATTAAATAGATATTCTTCGATTCCCATATCCATCGCCTCGTTCAAATCCTTAATTCTATACAGATCAATGTGATAAACTCTTCCGGTTTGGAGTTCGTATTGATTCACCAATGAAAAAGTTGGACTACTAACTTGTTCGGATGGGTCTTGAAGTTTGATGATTTCTTTGACCAAAGTCGTTTTTCCTGCGCCTAGCTGTCCATTCAGAAGGATTATTCTATGTTTAAAAGAGTTCGATATCTGCTTGGCAACCGAACTTAGTTCTTCTGGATTTTTAACAATATATTCCATACTCAAATCTAAGAAATGTTGTCCTATCCAATCTTTTTTTTCGACTTAAGTCGAATATTTTCTTTCAAAATCAGGATTCCAATGAATATTTCAAAAATGTGAGAAAATTCTCCCAAAAATTTGGAGATATGAACAATATAAAAAGTCTTCATTATTAAGCGTTTATGGGTGGTTTTATGGCGAATTAATGGGTCTTTTTTTGTACTTTTGTGGTCCTTAAAGGATTAAGAAATGACGGACAAAAATGCGAATTATAGTGCCAGTAATATTCAAGCACTTGAAGGACTAGAAGCGGTACGAAAAAGACCTGGGATGTATATCGGTACCACCGATTCTAAAGGACTCCATCATCTAGTTTGGGAGGTAGTTGATAACTCGATTGATGAGCACTTAGCAGGACATTGTGATACCATCAATGTTATCATTCATGAAAACAATTCAATTACTGTAAAGGATAACGGTCGAGGTATTCCTGTCGGAATGCACGAGAAGTTAAAAAAGTCAGCATTAGAAGTCGTAATGACTGTTTTACATGCTGGGGGTAAATTTGACAAGGATACTTACAAAGTTTCTGGTGGTCTGCATGGGGTGGGAGTTTCATGTGTGAATGCCTTGTCTAGTTTCTTAAAAGTTGAAGTACACCGAGAAGGTAAATTTTATACCCAAGAATACTCCGAAGGTAAACCTCAAAC
>JAHDCZ010000055.1 GCA_020629615.1 Saprospiraceae bacterium | reverse complement strand
GTAAGCGGAGAAGGACTGAGGATTTAGATACCGCATATTCTGTACAATCCAATGACCCCGATGCAATTAGTCAAATCGCTGCCAAAGAAATCATAGCAGCACTTCAATTGCTTACTCCTGCTTATAGAATGGTCTTTAACCTTTATGTTATCGAAGGGCACTCGCACAAAGAAGTTGCAAAAAAGCTGAACATAACTGAAAGTACATCAAGATCAAATCTGGTTAAGGCCAGAACGAAACTAAAAGCAATACTGTTAGCAAAGGAAGTGACATATGTTCGATAAGGAATTTGACGATATCATAAAAGGAAAACTAGATAACTATCGCGACTATGGCGAGGTCAAAGGATGGGATGTACTCTCTGAAAAAATGCAGCTTGATCAAGAATTATCTTCCGTAGAAGAGGACTTACAATTTGATCAGAAAATAACAGATAGTTTACAAGATTTTAAAATTCCATTTGAAGTTTCTCATTGGGCAATCTTGGCAGAACGTTTGGAAATCGAGCATGCCCTGAGAATGAGAATTTTTGCCATTAAGTCGCTGGAAGTTTTAATTCTTGCACTCATCATTTTCACCTATTGGAATGTTCAGCGTTTTGGATCAACCCAAGACACTAATATCACAAAAAGTAATACGGTGATTGCTCAAAGCTTCGATGCTCCAACCATCGAAGTAAAGACTACAGAATCAAACTTTCTCCATTCCGATATTGAAACAAAATCGAATAGCACTTCCAAACGGAATGATGAAATGCTTCCGTCAAATGAGATCGTAAAGTCCAATTCTATTAGTGAGCAAAGCATTTCTTCTAAGTCCAAAAACGCAAGGATGAATGATTTCAATCCATCCAAAGATATATTGCATACTAAGGATATAGTAAAGAATACTTTGGCTTTCGCCGAATTGAAAAAGTCAACACTTGATTCTAAGGAAGTTGATTCAGTTAATCCGATTGCTTCGCTTTCAACGGAAAATCAAAATCTATCATATCAACGCAAACAAATAACATTTCAAGGAAGTATCATTCCTGTGCATCGACAGAATTCATATAAATCAAAATGGTGGGTCAAGGCATTTGTACAAGGTGATCAAAACTTTGTCTACTCAAGCTATGATAGATTTTATGAAATCGCAGGTTATGAAACTACGGCTACTGGGCTCAGCGGTGGACTTCTATTCAATAAAGAATTTGCCAATACCGAATTTGAAACTGGATTGATCTACAGTACCAAATCCTATGTTCCCGAAATAATCAATGAAGTGTATACCAGATCCAATGGTTTTTACCAGATATCTTTAAAGCAAATTTTCTTTAATGTTGTCAGTATTCCGGTCAACCTAAATGTCAAAGTATTTGACAGAGAACAATTTGGATTATATACTTCGATTGGCGCTTCCGCGAATGTGGTCATCAATTCCAATTTCTTAATTGAAGATCGTTCTTTACCAGCTCCTACTTCTCCTGCATTATCAGAATCAAACGCTGTATTGGATGACAAACCTTTTGAAAGAGGCTTTTTAGAAGGTGGAAGTTTGAGTAATAACAGCTACCTCACGATGAATTTTGGTCTAGGGGCAAAATATAATTTGACTGAAAAGGTAGGACTGTTTGGACAAATTGGCTACAACTACAATATTTTTAATTTTGGAGTAGGACCCAACGAAGACAAGATCAACAATCTTTCTGTTGGATTTGGAAGTCGTGTGCGAATCTAATCTTATATTCGCCTTATGCGAAACCTAAAATATCCATTCATAGTAATTTTATTAATCGTCCCGTTATTAGTATTCGGACAACGAAAAAAAAGAAGAGTTGAAAATTCTTCTTCAAATACCGAGTATCCTTTTGGAAAAATGATCTACAATGAAATCGGTTATTATAATAATGGTTCAGATCGTTTTGACATCAATCGAGTCAATGTAGTATTTGGATATAAACATAGTCTATCCAGTTATTATCAAAGCTTTGAGATTGGTTACGGATTATCCAATCAAGATATCCCATCCTATGACGTCGAAGCGATTCATTCCTATTTCGAATACGGCTTTGGTAAATCGTTTAAAAATTTAATAACGCTGGCGCATACATTAAAATATCGTGTGCGATCATATAGATCTATTCCGACTGTTTCACAAGTATCATTCATAGAAGGAATTAATCATGGCTTGATTTTCGGAACTGAACTGGGGATCATTAGAAAATATAAACGCCTAAATTATGGCTTAAATGTCAACCTAGATTTCTTTGAATTTAGTGCTGACCATTTTGAAACGAATGATCCTACTGTACCGGTCAGACTTCAAAGTTCATCGAGTTTTCATTTTGGTGCACTCACTGGAGCAAACATCTTTTCCGTTTTTATAGGAGTCAATATTTCAAAAAATTAATTATCCTATTTAAGCGATCCTCGATTCAAGACCTGATAATCATGTCGCTTTGCTCCTGTCGCTTCAATCAAATAATCCTTAGCTGCATCCGGTTGCAAAGAATCGCCACAGGTAAAAAGATCGATGGCCATAAATCGATGCTCAGGCCAGGTATGCACATTAAAATGACTTTCAGCAATCACAATAGTCCCAGAAATACCATATGGAGAAAACTGATGAAAATATGACTTTACCAAAGTGGCTTTTGCTCTTTGCACTGCCTCAAGCATAATCTCTTTCAAGCCCTCAACATCATTACAAATCTCAGAATTACATTCATACAATTCCAAAATGTAGTGCTTACCTAAATACTCCATGAATTACTCTTGGGGAATAAAATGAGGAATAAATTCTGCATCATCATCGATGATCAATTTGTCCGCTCTTCGAAAAGACATACAACTTCCAATTCGATTTACATTAAATAAACCAAGCTGGTAATATTCATCAAATTGATCCTTGTATAAATGAGTAAATTCCTGATACACTTTATCAAAATGACCAAAATCTCCATCGGTCTCCTCAATGATATTGGACTGCTCATCAAAAATTCTGATGTTCTCTCCCAATCGTCCAAAGCTTACTTTTTCAACATATTTCTGTCCTTTAAAAACGGAGGGATCTTGTGAAGATTTCAAGAAAAAAGGACGATTATGTTTTTGACTCACATAATCCAAAAACAACTTGGATTGATATACCAAAGTATAAGCTGGATTTAAGACATAAACCAAATCCTTAAGAATTAAATCATGAAGTATATCCAATAACTCTGGTTCTTCAAAACAAATAAATTCCCAAGGAATCATTTTATAGATATAATCCGCTTGAGCGTATTCCCCCTCAGGGGTCGTAATAAAAACCCCTTCGCCCGGAGAGAATTCTATATTTTCTAAATCGGTATATTCTATTTCAAATCCTTCCTTACCAGCGATATCCATTATAAATTCGGCATGGGCTCTATCTTCGGGGTAACCCAAAGAAGTGGCAATTAATGAAGGATGATTTTTACTCTCGCTAATCATTAAGCGATTAAAGAAAACTTCGAGATCCTTTTCCAAAGAGTTGTATTGCGTCCCCATCATATTGTTCAAATCAAAAAAAGCGTCTTGAACAAACGAAGACTCGGGAATCATGGTCGGCGTGTCTGCATTAAATTCTAATAACTTAATCGGCAACCCGTCAATTCCTCCTGCAAAATCAAATCTCCCTACTAGGTGTTGATGTTTATTTTGAAAAGTATAAATGATCAGATCGATCATTTTGGAAGGCAAATTTAAAAAACCAAATGCTTTGGTACGAATCAGTTCCTCTAACTCATTTTCAAAAATCCGATAGATCTCGTCCTGCGCCTTTTCAAAAGCCAAGACTTCTTCCATTGTTAAATTGATACCCTCAGGGACTAAGTAATCATCTTCAAGAAGATAAGCATAGTCCCTTTGGGTAATTATATCTGTCGGTATATGTTCTAAATCTATTTGTCTACCCACCGTATGATCTTGAGGACTTGCTAGATCCAAATCCTTTTTTAGCGGATGGTTTTCTTACTGTTGACTTTCTAGCCGTACTTCTTAAAGTATTTCTACCAGTACTTGATTTATTGTAGGCACCATCATTGGCATAAGAAGATCTTGTTAAACCAGAACTCATCGGTCTACCCATCATATAGCCCAACATACCACCCATCATCACAGAACGCATAACTGAACGTCTCGGATCATTGGCTTCCGTAATTGATATCTCATCAATTGTAAAAGTGTCTATATTTCCTTCTAAATAGCTAACATAGATTCTAGAATCATCGCGATTTGCAATCAATTCTTCATCAGTAATTTTGTAAAGATCTTTTTCCTGTTCTTGAAGACTACAAATAATACCTTGAGTTGGTTCTTCAAGTGTCTCTTCAATGTAATCTTGCCCTTCATCTCCTCCACTGAAGATACTGAAGATGACATAAATTCCTAAAGCACCATAAAGCAACCATTTAAAATTGAAGCCGCCGCCTTTCTCATTATTTTCCATAGATTTATTGTTTTATTTAATGATGACTAAAAATAACACTATTTCCAAACTAATTCTCGCTTTCATCGCTTTTGTAGTGGGAATGTGTTCAATCATATATGAATTACTGATCAGTACGATCAGCTCATACCTGATGGGGGACAGTATTCGGCAGTTTTCCATCATTATCGGCATCTATTTGGCAAGTATGGGAATTGGTTCATTTCTATCCCGTTTGGTTGATAAGAAGGTAGTTTCTTCTTTTATCATCATTGAATTAGTATTAGGATTTGTTGGTGCGATCTCCGTCCCACTATGTTATTTTTATTATTCATATAGTGATGCAGATGGCTATAACTTCTTTGTCCTTTTACTCACAGCTGTTATAGGCAGTTTGACAGGTTTTGAAATTCCTTTGCTTACGCGAATATTAGAGGACTCGACAACTTTAAAAGACAATATCAGTAATGTCTTGACTTTTGATTATTTGGGCGCCTTGTTGGCAACCTTACTATTTCCGTTTTTATTGGTACCCTTTGTGGGTCTTTTTAAATCATCCTTAATCTTTGGACTCATCAATATTTCTATGGGACTTTTGTCAATATACCTCTTGAAAGATGAGCTCATTAAAGAACAAAAATTCAAACAAGTCATCACGATATTCTCCATTATCATCGGAAGCATTCTAATCGGAATGCTTTGGAAAGCTAATAATATCATGCAGTTTTGGAATGAGTCCATTTTTAAATTTCCGGTGATCCACACTGAAAACAGCCCTTACCAAAACATTACGGTGACCAGTCATTCGGATGAATTTAGATTATACCTTAATGGTGCCATTCAGTTTTCATCAAGAGACGAATATCGATATCATGAAGCCTTAGTACACATACCACTATCTCAACTGGATAGTGTCGGATCCGTCTTAATTTTGGGAGGTGGCGAAGGATTGGCGGCACGAGAAATTTTAAAATACCAAGAACTTCAAAAACTTACTATCGTAGATATTGACCCAGCCATTAGTGAATTATCAAAAAAACTTCCTTTGCTCAATAGCTTAAATGCCGGAGCTTTGGACAATCCAAAAGTCGAAATTCTACATGAAGATGCCTTCCAATTTTTAGTTAAAAACGAATTAAAGTTTGATGCCATTATCATGGACTTGCCCGACCCTACCAATGAAAGCATTGCGCGCTTGTACAGCAGTGTATTTTTTAATTTGGTTTTACAACGTTTAACCAAAAATGGCGTGGCAGTCACGCAAGCCACGAGTCCCGAACTTACCAAGAACGCATTCTGGTGCATCAATGAAACGATCAAGGCCTCTGGTTTTCAATACAGTTTTCCTTATCGAGTTAATGTACCATCCTTTGGAAACTGGGGCTTCATTATGGCCAAAAACCACCCTTTTTTGAAAGATCATTTACGCTCGGATATTTCGTATGATTATTTGGAAGATGCGATTCTGGATCAAATCTATTATTTCCCAAAAGACATCCGTATAAAGGATACTAAAATCAATGAACTGGATGCTCCCGTTTTATTGGAATATTATTTAGATCATTGGCGCAGCTTGCAAGGGCAAGAGCGGTGATGTTTTCAGCACTTTTGTTGCACTTTATTCAAACAATTATCGTTACATTAACAATAAATTAGTCTGATTATGTCAATCACGGAGCTTAAAAAGAAGTTAAAAGAAAAAATTGAAAACCTCAATGAGGATTATCTTCTTGAAGAACTTCTAAACATTATTGACTTAGAATTAACTAAAAATGACCTTGTACAAATTCCAAAAGAGCACAAGGAAAAACTTAATATTAGTCTTGTTCAAGCGAAAGAGGGTAATACCATTTCACATGAAAGTGTGATGAAAGAATGTAAGAATGATCTCAAAAGTTAGTTGGACTAAAGAAGCCCAAACCCATATAAAAGAAATTTTAGAATACTGGAAAACAAGAAATAATTCTTCCTCCTATTCTAATAAATTACTCAAGCTCATACATGAATCTATTCTTCGTTTACAAGCATTTCCTAACATCGGAAGACAAACTGAAAACGAAAAAATTAGACTCAAAATAATTAACAATTACTTTCTTTATTATTCTGTTAATGAGAATGAATTATGCATTTTGGGCATCTTTGATACTCGCAGAAATCCTGACTATTTAAAATCTTTCTTAGAATAATTAAAATTTAATTACTACTACTCCCCCATCGGATTTGCTTCATTATAAGCAATGTACTCGTCGATGATCTCTTGCAAATTAGGCTTAGGTACTATCCCTTGAAATTGCTCCATAAATTTTCCTCGGTTGAAAAACATCAAGGTTGGAATTGATTTGATTTTAAAATGTTGACTCAATCCTGGATTGTTTTGAGTATCTACTTTTACTACGAGTGCTCTCCCTTCGTTTTCTTCAGCCAATTCATCAATGATTGGCCCCAATACCTTACAGGGTCCACACCAGTCCGCATAGAAATCAACCAACACTGGGACGACAGCCGCACTCACCACTTGACCAAAATTTTGATCGGTCAACTGAATGGCTTTAAATTTTTCCTTCTTTGGTTTCTTTTTCCAAAACATGATCTTCAATTTATCGATTGGTCTTTTTGATGCGATCCAAGTCTCTTTTGTTGTCCTTTTCTTTAATACTCGCTCGCTTATCATAGGCTTTCTTCCCTTGCGCCAAAATGATTTCTAATTTGATAAATCCACGCTCCGAAAAATACAATCGATAAGGAACTATCGTCAAGCCCTTTTCTTTAATTTTCTTCTCTAATTTTTTAAGCTCAGGTTTTCGCAACAATAACTTTCGATCTCTTCTCTCGAGATGATTGTTTTGATTGCCAAAATCATACGGCGCAATAAACATACTCTTGACATACAATTCACCATCTTTAAAAATGCAGTAGGCATCACTTAAATTAGCATTGCCCGCTTTAACCGATTTAACCTCAGTACCTGTCAATGACATACCCGCCTCAAACTCTTGCAAAAAATGATATTCATATTTTGCCCTACGTTTAATGATCTCTATTTTCTTCTGCTTTGCCAATGCCTATAAATTCTGAAAAATAAAATTGCTCATTTTGGTATACAAATGTATGCGAGCATTGTCTCCATAAATCCCGTGATTTCGATTGGGATAAAAATAAGTATCAAATTGTTTGTTGGCTTTAATTAATGCCCGAGCCATTTCTGCCGTATGCTGAAAATGGACGTTATCATCAGCGACCCCATGAACCAGTAAATAAGCTCCCTTTAATTGATCCGCAAAATAAATCGGAGAATTATCATGATAACCTGTTGGGTTTTCTTTTTCTGTTCGCATATAACGCTCCGTATAAATCGTATCATACCATTTCCAATTGGTCACTGGTGCCACGGCAATCGCTGCTTTAAAAACATCCGATCCTTTAAGAATACAATTCGAAGACATAAAACCACCATAACTCCATCCAAAGATTCCAATCCTGCTGCCATCCACATAATCCAATCCAGCCAAATATTTTGCAGCATTAATCTGATCGATGGTTTCGTACTTACCCAGTTCTTGATAAGTCATTTTTCTAAACTCTTCGCCACGGGCACCTGTACCTCGATTATCTATACTCACCACAATATATCCTTCGTCCGCCAACATTTGATACCACCAGTAGTTATTTCCTTTCCAACTATCCGTGACAGTTTGACTATTGGGTCCGCCATAGATCGTTACAAAAACGGGATACTTCCTATTCTCTTTAAAATCGTTTGGCTTTAAGATGTAAGCATTTAAATCCACTCCCTCAGAAGCTGGAATCGTCATGAATTCAATTTCATTTACACCATACTCTTTTTGTTTGTATTTCAAATCACTGTTGTCTTCGATGACTCTGATCTTCTTATTATTTCGATCATAGACAGTGTAAGTAGCTGGCTCATTAATAGTACTATGCGTATTGACATAATAATCAAAAGTGCTGCTAAACTGTGCTCTGTTTGTTCCCGATTGAACAGCAACAATTGATTGATCATTCCCATTTAAACTTGTGCTATAAATTTGGCGTTCCATAGGAGAATTCTTCGCTGCCTGATAATAGATTTTTTTATTTTTCTCATCCACACCATAAAACGCTGTTACATCGTAATTTCCTTTGGTCAATTGCTTTTGTAATTGACCACTCATGTTGTACAAATAAATATGATTATAGCCGTCTGCTTCACTAGACCAAATGAACTCCTTCCCATTTTCTAAAAACCTTAGGTCGTCCGTCACATCAATGAAGTACTTGTTGTTTTCTTCCAACATCAACTTGCTTAAACCTGTACTCGCATCGACCTGATACAATTGCAAATTGTTTTGATGGCGATTCATCTTAAAAACACACAATCGATTTGCACTATTAGTCCATTTAATTCTCGGGATATACATATCCGTTAAATCACCCACATTGGCATCTACTGATTTCTCCGATTTTAAATCGTAGATAACTACTGAAACCTTGGCGTTGGCCTCTCCTACTTTAGGGTACTTAAATGTATCATACTCTGGATACATGTCATCATTATACCACGTCATGGTAAATTCTTTAACCTCAGATTCATCAAAACGAATATAGGCGATTCGTTTACCATCAGGAGACCATTCAAAAGCTTTGGTAAACGCAAATTCTTCTTCATACACCCAATCGCACATACCATTGATAATCTTGTTTTTCTCACCATCAAAAGTGATCGGCAAGGTGATTTCATTGGCAATGTCAAAATAGTATAAGTTATTTTGCCAAACATACGCTACCATCTTGCCATCAGGTGAAAAACTTGCATGACTAATCTTATCATCATTATACACGCTGGTCAATTTGTTTGTCTTACGATCATAAACATGAAAATATGCTTTGCTTGATCTGCGATAAATCGCTTCTGATTCCGATTTAATCAAAATTCTAGATTCATCTTCACTAAAAGTATAGCTACTTATTTTACCTCCAAAACCACTTTGGTCTTCTAAATTGGCACCATCTAAAATATTCTCTTTGAAATTGCCCGTTGTTAAATCATAAGATTTGATCACATTCGACTCCAGTCGAGAATAATGCTTGCCATCTTTCATAAAATTAAACCCAGGGACAGAATTTGCATAAAAAGTATAGTTCTGCCAGATCCCTTCAAGGGTAATTTCTTTTTGTCCAAAACAAAATACCGTAGGAATTACAAATATAATCCAGAGTAGCTTTTTCATTTTATCTATATTTAGTGGATTAAAGAGTCCGAAATTAATTGATTTTAAGCAGAACGATGAATCTTTTTAAATTCTTATTACCGCTTCTTCTTTTCTTGGCTTGCGCCGAAAAGAAGAACGAAGAACGCCCTAAAAATGTTTACAAACAAGTTCCTGAGTTAGTGGAAGGTCGCTACAATGTAGGATTTCTAATCATGGATGGCGTATATAATACAGAATTAACCGCGCCGTATGACATTTTCCAACATACTAAATTTAGAGATGGAATCAAGGCGATGAATGTCTTTTGTGTGGCGGATAAAAACGAACCCGTCGTGAGTTTTGAGGGTATGAGGATTATTCCCGATTACAACTACCTCAAAGATTCGGTTCCACCGATAGACATATTGGTTGTCCCTAGTGCTGAACATCATTTGGATACCGATCTCGAAAATGAAAAAATGATTAATTGGGTTCAAAAGGTTGCGGCTTCCGCCGAATGGGTGACCTCGCATTGTGATGGTGCGTTTGTACTCGCCAAAGCAAACTTATTAAACGAAGTCGCTTCGACCACTTTTCCGAGTGACATTGCAAAGTATAAAAAAATGTTCCCCAAACTCGATGTAAAAGAAGATGTGCTCTTTGTACATGATGGAAAATACATCACCTCTGCTGGAGGTGCCAAATCATTTGAGGCCGCCCTCTATCTCTGCGAATTTCTTTACGGTAAAGAAATAGCACAAAGTCTCGCTAATGGCTTGGTCATTGATTGGAACTTGGAAAAAATAAAGTATTTTGTAGGTGATGACGTACAAAGAACTCGATAATCCGGTTTGGAATGCTCTGAAAGAGCATCAATCTTCGCTTTGTCGTAATATTGGTGATTTCAAATTCTATCCAAAGGATTATTGTGTCTTTGGAGCATTTACTGAAACAAATGACCCTGAGGGCATAAAAATTTATGCCCAAGAAACTGACAGTTTTTTCATCGTCGGAAAACGCCCACCCATTCCCAAAGAAGTTATATTGGAAACCGAATTGGTTTGTCTACAAATGGTTCATCCAGGACCAATTGACTCTGATTATCGCGAGAAGATTATCCCATTAGACGAAAGTCACAGAGAAGATATTTTTAAATTGGTCCAAATCGCTTTCCCCGCCTATTTCAAAAAGAAAACTGCCGACCTTGGTCAATATTACGGCATCTATAAGGATGGACAATTGGTCTCCATGTCCGGAGAACGCATGCAATTAAATAATTACATCGAAATCAGCGGAGTTATGACACATCCTGATTTCAGAGGTCAAGGTCTAGCCACTCAAGTGATCAAAAAAACAACCGAAGAGGTCCTGAATAAAAAGAAAATTCCTTTCTTACACACAGCAATAGATAATCACAATGCAATCAAAATTTATGAATCTTTAGGTTATGAAACCAGAAGAACAATGAGTTTTTGGAAATTTTCTTATAGTAAGTCGATAACTTGAAATGGCTGAACTTATTAGAACAGATTCAGAGCACAAAGGATTTCAAGAACTCGTCAAAAAGCTTGATCAAACTTTAGCTATTTTAGACGGTGATGAGCATGCGTACTATCATCAATTTAATTCAATCGATTCTTTAAAAAATGTTGTGTTGATCCAGACAGAAGGTGAATCTGTAGCTTGTGGAGCCTTTAAGCATCATGAAAATTCTTGTATAGAAATCAAAAGAATGTTTACTTCCGAAATACATCGTGGCAAAGGAATGGCAGGCATGGTCTTAAAAGAACTAGAATCTTGGGCTAGTGAGTTGGGTTATGAGCAATGTATTTTGGAAACAGGAAACAAGCAGCTGGCAGCAATACAACTTTACAAAAAAAACAAGTATCACATCATCGAAAATTATGGGCAGTACAAAGGAAAAGTCAACAGTATCTGCTTCAAGAAAAATCTCAATAAATCAGAATGAAAATTACTCACTGACCAACTTAAAACCGACGCCATGAATGTTTTCTATTTTTATGGAATCGTCTTGCTTCAAATTTTTCCTTAAGCGACTAATGAATACATCCATACTTCGGCCTAAAAAATAATCATCCTCTCCCCAAAGCTTTTCTAGGATGACATTTCTACGAATCACTTTGTTTTTATTCTCAATTAAAAGCATCAAGAGGTCTCCTTCTTTTTGAGTCAAGGTCTTTTCAAATTCTGGAGCTTTTAATTCTAAATTCTCATGATGATAAGTGTAGTTGCCGAGACTTACAATTGAAGGTGCGGGGTTTTCAATATACTTTCGCTTTAAAAATATCTCCACCTTTAGGATGAGTTCTTCAATACTAAAAGGTTTTGTGATATAATCATCGCCACCAATTTTTAATCCATGAATGCGATCTTCCTTCAATGATTTTGCTGTAAGAAATAAAATCGGAACTTGAGAATTAATGCTCCTGATCTTTTCTGCCAACTCAAATCCATCCATTTCAGGCAACATCACATCCAAGACACAGAGATCAAAATCTCCTTCTTTAAACAACTCCAAGCCTTGCTGACCATCGACGGCATGAGAAACTTGAAATCCGTTTTGTTCAAGATTGTCTTTGGTCACAAAAGATAAGGTTTCGTCATCTTCTACATATAACAAATTTGCTCTTACTGACATTATTATAATTTTGGAATTTTGAAAATAATCGTTGTACCCTTTCCTAGTTCAGAATCCACTTCTACATCCCAGGAATGTGACTGACACACTCGTTTAACATAAAACAATCCGAGTCCAAAGCCTTTGACATCATGTTTGTTTCCGGTATGTACTCTAAAAAATCGATCAAACAATCGACTTTGATGCTCTTTATCTATCCCTATCCCTTTATCAGATATACTTAAAAGTACATGCCTATTTTGAACTTTAGTTGCAATGGTGATCTGCGGTTTTTCGCTACTGTATTTGATGGCGTTGTCAATAATATTGGTAACCATATTACTGAAATGCAAATGATCGGCAGTAATCTCAACCCCATCGGCAGCAAAATCTGTTTTAATGCTTCCATAGAGTTTCTTGACTCGAATACTTTCCGATTCAATGATTCTCTTTAGATCTTCTTGAAGGTTTATATTTTCAAGTTTTAGTTCAAATTCATTTTTTTCGATTCTTGCGATATTTAAAACTTTTTCAACTTGATCGTTCAAACGTTTATTTTGGTCGGTGATGATTTGAGCATATTTGGATAGTCGTTTATCTGATTGAACATTTTCGGCGGAAGCCAAAACCTCCGAAGCTATTTTAATGGAACTAATAGGAGTTTTAAACTCGTGGGTCATGTTATTAATGAAATCCTTTTGCAATTCGGACAATCTCTTCTGTCTCAAAATGACCCAAATTGAATAGATAAAAAAGATACAAGCAAGTAAAGCGAAGAAACTAAAAAGAACAGATTGCCATAAATTTCTAAGTAGAAAACTGTTTCTCGATGGAAATCGAACCACAAAATAATAAACCAAATCATTGAGCTTGGGAAGTGATTCATTGGTTTCAACTCGGCTACCATCATCCGATACTTCACAATAATTGCCATAAACGAGATCATCACTTTGACAATCATATACCGCATATTCAAAATCGGTATTTAGGGATCTTTCTTCAAATTCTTGAATCAAATAGTCCTCTAAGACATTGGCATCAATGACATCATTGATATTAACAGCATAATAATTTGAAGATCGACGTTGAACAATATCCTGTTTGGGCAATTCGGACTTATTGAATAGAGCGATAGATTCTGCAACATCCCTCAATGCCAAAGAAACCGTTTGATGAAATTCTTGATCTTTTAGATCCCATGATTTAAACATCCAAAAAGATTGCATCAAAATGATACCAGCAATCGCCAGACCTCCGAGTACTACTAAACGTTTAATTAAATAGCTATGCATTTATTTCAATTCAGCTCAAAGTTATTAACAATTAATGGGATTGTAAATTTGGTTAACAGCTCATTAACAATGCAGAATGACAAGCATAAGTTTAGAATCTACATTATTTATCAATTATGTATCTTTGTTGTCCATGCTTCGTAAAAGCTTATATATCGGAATATTTTATTTCTTCGTTCTGAATTCTGTGGTCAGTCAGATTGGAAATCCTTTTGAAGTACGGCAAGACTCTCTTGAATCCCTTGAAAACGGGGAGCTACTGCAAAACAATGTAGAAGAAAAGGAAAACGTATTTGAAATAAGAAGCGATTCTATCAATATTACTGCGGCGCCTGAGTCAATAACGGATACCAGCCAATCTGTTATTGAATCCTTGGACCTGAATAAAAAGAATCCTTTCGAAGTGAGTCACATTCCGTTGCGAAAGGCTAAAAAGACAAATACGACTAGAATAACATCACCAACCGAACGGAGTAAGGGTCAATTTTTATTTTGGATTTTACTTTTTGCTTCTATTGTTTTTGCGATCGTTTTTAGCCAAAACTATTCCAATGTAGTTAAAATTTCTAGATCAATTCTGAATGACAATATTTTGCGCCAGTCAATGCATCAAGAGGGATCAGGAACATCGCTGCTTTTCTTAGTCTTATATTTCCTTTTTGCTATCAATGCCTCGATATTGGTATATAAATTTGTCAATATAGACGGTAATTTCGCCGGGTTTTCAAAGTGGTCCATAATTCTTGGATCTGTCATTATTTTATATCTGAGTAGACATTTGTGCTACCGAATCCTTGGATTTATCTTTCCGATAAAGAAGGAAATTTCGCATTATTCGTACACTACGGGTCTCATCAACGTATTTCTTGGGCTCATTTTGCTTCCGATGAACTTGTTTATCGTCTTTGCGCCAGACAAATTATCAACTGTATTAATATATACTGGCTTGGTTATGATTGCGTTTTTCTATCTCTTCCGACTATTTAGAGGGGGATTCATTTTTTCACGATTGATGAACAGTAATATATTCCACATTTTTATCTACATTTGCACTTGCGAAATTGCACCTCTATTGATCATGTATCGATTTCTTGTATCATAAGGTGTTAAAAAGATCTCATTAAAATTTATTGAATGGCATCAGAATCAAATGTTGTGAGTTCAAAAGCGAAAAAAGAAAGTTATAAGCGTATTAAAACTATTCTTATATCGCAGCCAAAACCCGAAAGATCCCCTTATTTCAATTTAGCGAAGAAATGGGATTTACAAATAGATTGGAGACCTTTCATCCATGTGGAACCTGTCACTGAAAAAGAATTCAGAAAAAACAGACTGCGTCCTGATGATTATTCTTGTATTATCTTCACAAGTAAAAACTCGATTGAGCATTTCTTCAGAATGATCGAAGAAATGAGAGTGAAAATGTCATCAAATACTAAATATTTTTGTCTGACAGAATCAATTGCAAATTATCTTCAAAAATTTATCGTTTATCGTAAACGAAAAGTATTTGTAGGTGTTAGAAAAGTAGAAGATCTTTCTGTTGCCTTTATGAAACATAGAGAAACAGAACGTTTTCTATTACCTTGTTCTAACTTGGGCGCAAAAAATGTAGTTAACTTCTTGGAAGAAAACAATTTTAATTACACAGATGCCATGATGTACAGAACGGTGAGCAGTGATTTGTCGGACTTAGAAGATGTTACCTACGACGTACTCGTATTTTTCAGTCCTTTGGGGATTACCTCGCTTTATGAGAATTTTCCAGATTTTGCTCAAAACAATACCAGAATGGCCGTTTTTGGAAAATCAACTATTAAAGCAGTCGAAGAACACAACTTAATTGCTAATATTAAAGCACCGGCAGAAGGAATTACTTCAATGTCAGGCGCTCTAGAACAATACTTACAAAAATCAAACAAGTAGATTAAAGATACTTACATTATATACTGTTTTAACACCCTTAGAAGGGTTAATACCCGAGCTCTGGCCTTACCCGGTCAGAGCTTTTTAAATTCTATAATTATTTGAACGATATCATTTACAATTTAAAATCTAATGAGCTCAGGGGGCTGGAAGCTCATGCTAAAATGAGCCCAGTGGATTTAAGCAAATATCGTTTACCTACCAACAACTATAAGAAAGCTAGTGTAATGTTGCTCCTCTATCCAAAGAACAACGAACTCCACCTTTGTTATATGAAAAGACAAGAAATTGAGGGAGATAAACACAGCGGTCAAATTAGTTTTCCGGGAGGGCAGATGGAAGATTCCGACAATAATAATTTTGAACATTGCGCTTTACGCGAATGTGAAGAAGAAATTGGTGTCTCAAGAAATGACATCGAAATTATTAAGCCTCTCAGTCCAATGTATGTTTTCGTGAGTAATTTCATGGTCCACCCTTTCATCGGATATTCGTCCTTTACACCAAGCTTTGAATTACAAACTTCAGAAGTTAAGAATATTATTGAAGTACCGTTAAGTTATTTACAAAACCCAAATATTATTGGAAGGACTAATATTCATATTCGGAATACTGTCATGAAAGATGTTCCTTACTATGACATTTTTGGTGATATTTTATGGGGTGCAACTGCTATGATGACCAGCGAATTTTTGGACCTATTAAGCTAGCAGAAATAGTAGACATCCAGTTTTTTTTCAAGCTTCAATTTTTCAAGAAAATCCTTAATCTGCTGTTGCTCTTCCTTATTGGCTACTCTCACAATTACTTGAGCATCATTTAATTCCTTCACTTTAGAAAAATGCTCAACGATGGTTCCATAAATATTATGACCAATTTTCTTAGAATTATCCGTAACCCAGTGATAGGTAATTCCGTTCTCATTCAGCGAAAGCGCAATCTTCTTTGCTGTCTTTCCAGTACCCCATATAACCAAGGGTCTATCGTTTGCCTTAAAGTGATTTATAAAATAATACATCTTGAGATCGAGAAAGCGATGATCTTTATAATGCTCATCATTCCGCGATGTCCTCTCTGGATAATCCCTCCAATGATGGACAAGGTCTTTCGTTTTTCTAACTTCAAAATTATGGACGCAGAAACGGAAACATAAATCGTAGTCTTCTGGATAGCGACTTTCGTCGAATGCACCTATCATTTGCAAATGATCACGTGAACACATCCATGCAGGAGAAGGAATAACACACTCTTTAAAAATCTCATCAAAATGCTTAACATGGTTTTCTCCAAGTCCATTGAGCCATTCAGCATATTGTTTAAAACCATCACCTAAAATACCTTCGGAAAAATATTCCACTTTACCGACAGCAACACACGGATGAGTAACTTCTTTTACTAGCTCAAATAAATTTCTCAACTTGTGCATAGACATTATGTCATCAGCATCCATTCTTGTGATAAAATTTCCGCTTGCCTTTCTAAAGGCGGTCCTCAAAGCATCAATAATACCTTTACCTTCATTTTTCCAAACTGAAACTCTAGGATCTCTATCTCTATATTCGTTTAAAATTTCAATAGTATTGTCCGTCGAATGATCATCGACCACAAGCAATTCCCAATTTTGTACGCTTTGGTTTACAATCGAATCCAAACATTCCTCAAGATATTTGGCCGCATTTTTAGCGGGCATCAGGATACTGATCACGGGTTTCATAATACAAAGTTATCCTGCTTTGAACAATTATAGCAAAATGTACAAAAACAGTTACATTACTGTAGATAATAGGCTTCAAACCTAATGCTTCAAGACCTATAAAATGAAAATACAAAAGTGCTATATTTAAGACATCAAATGATATGAGATGAAAAACGATGATGTAATATTTGTTCATATCCCCAAAACGGGAGGCACTACTATTAATACGGCAATGGAAGGCACGGTGTGGGCGAATGAAGCCGATTTTAACTATCGACATCTCATTACCAAAACCAAAAAGTCCAATGCCGGCGATATTTTTCAGATCGAAAACATTGAAAAATATAAAGCTTATAAAATTTTCATGATGCTACGCCACCCTATTGATCGAATAATTTCGGAATACTATTTCATTCATCATCGTCCTCAATTCATGGAATCCATCAAGCATAAACCCAAAAATTTTAATGATTATGTACGATCAAGGCAAACACAAAATGGAACCGTTACCTTTTTAAAAGGACGCGAATTTTATAGTAGAACAGCAGCTACAGAAAGTGATCTTGAAGAAATCAAAGAATGTATCACAAGCATTCCTGTTCATGTCGGAATATTTGAGCACTTTGCTGAATCCATGAGTTATTTCAGTGAAGCTACCGGGTTAAAATGGAAAAAAAATTTAGAGGTAAAAAGAGTCACATTAAAACGTCCTAAATCGGACGATCTTTCGCAAGAAATGAAAGAATACATTCTAAAAACCAACCATCTAGATTTAGAACTCTATAATTTTTGCTTGCAGCGTTTCAATGAAATCCGCGCTGGCATCAAAAAACCAAAATTTGAATTTGTAGGAGACAAGTATGACCACATCATCCCGTTCTGCCACAATCAATGTTTGTTTGTTTTTTGTTTAAATAATAAAAAATACCTCAAACAAAATATGCCATTCTTTAAAGGACTCAATTTTCATTTATTGAATATGTTTCAAATTAAAGATGGCAAGTTATTCACCAAGTTATGGAATGATACTTTCATCAAAGCGGTCAACCATCATTTTCCAGATAGTGAATTTTCGGATGCGCTAAATGGTGTCTATCACCGCGATCAGGAACCTTTAGAAGTGCTCGTTAACATCGCCTCCGCCATTGATGACTACTTCCAGCAAGGCGGTTCATCCAAAAACAAATATTATACACCGATGACTTTTGATGCTTCTCTTATTTCCAATCCCAATGAGTTTAAAGAAAAGAAATCTGCTACCGGTTTTTTCAAGAAATTATTTAAAAAGTAAAGGAAATCCTGAATTTCCTAATCTAAAAAAATTCAAACTATTTGATGAAGATGGATTTCAAAAAGCGAACAGCACATCAATTTGTAGTCGTATTTTTTTAAGAAAGAAGGATATGTAGTAAATTGCGCCCGATTAAAAATAACGATCATGGGAAGAGCATTTGAATTTAGAAAAGCAAGAAAATTTAAGCGTTGGGGAAAGATGGCAAAAGTCTTTAGCCGGATTGGTAAAGATATAGTGATTGCTATCAAAGAAGGCGGCCCTGACCCGGATACAAATTCTAAATTAAGAGCGGCAATTCAAAATGCTCGTGCGGCAAACATGCCAAAGGACAATGTAGAACGAGCGATTAAAAAAGCTTCTGACAAAGACACTTCCAATTACAAAGAAGTTATGTTTGAGGGATATGGCCCACATGGCATCGCCTATATTATCGAAACCGCTACTGACAACAATCAACGTACAGTTGCAAATGTTAGGAGTTACTTCAATAAATGCAATGGTAGCTTAGGTGTAACTGGATCTGTTAGTTTTATGTTTGATCGAAACTGTCACTTTAAGATTGCCAAAGGAGAATTGGATTTGGAAGAATTAGAATTGGAAATGATTGATTATGGCGTAGAAGAGATTTTTGAAGATGAAGAAGGAAATGTGATGTTATACGGACCGTTTGAAAGTTTTGGAAAAATTCAGGGAGCACTCGAAGAACAAAAAATAGAAATTATCTCCTCTGGATTTGAGAGAATCCCACACGACACGAAAGAATTATCCGATGAACAAATGAAAGATAACGAAAAACTCATCGACAAGCTGGATGAGGATGATGATGTGATGAATATTTATCACACGATGAGATAGGATACAAAATAAATTCTGAGATTGTATTTTTCAGAAAGATCATAAAAAAGCCCACCGTGATTAGGAGGGCTTTTTTGTTTCCATTCTCTTTATATCTTTTATTTCTTTCCGAAGACCGTCACTATAGCTCTCTTCTTGGAATTATTTTTTGTGTCGTACCAAAAGGTGATATCTTTAATTCCTCTTTTTCCTCCTTCAAGATCAATGATCCGAGTATCGCTTCCTTTTGCAAAATTGTGTTTTAATGGAATATTATCCTTCGTCCCATTGCCATACTCCACGACCATCTTATGCATATTCAAGTTTCCTTTGGTCACAACGACTTTTAATTTGGTGAATGTTCCTTTTTGTGCTCCTACTTTAATGACGTCTCGATCTAATTTGTAGGATACTTTTTTAGATCCTAATTTTCTCCAATCCCCTATTCTTTGATCTACTGTTGTGAATGAAGATCCAACAATTATTGTCATCAGCAGGGCAAATAAACTCAATGTGTTTTTCATGATTTCTTGTTTTAGGTTTGCAATGCTTTTTTGACTCACAAGAATCGGAATGGTTTAAGTCTTAAGATTTATTTAACGGAATCGATGAGAGTTTGAGATGTCGAGAATTGAGATGTCGAGAAATTTTCTCTAGAATAATTTACAATTGCATATCAATATATCTATTCTCTACATCCAGATTCCAAAAGTCTCAGAATCCTAATCCACTACCATCACCTTCCTCACATCCATCTCCCCTTCTGGCAATTGTAACTGTACATAATACACCCCTTGATTCCATTTGGATAC
>JAHDCZ010000054.1 GCA_020629615.1 Saprospiraceae bacterium | reverse complement strand
GGTTTCAATCAAAACACTATCGACCAAACAAGTGATGAATTGATCGGGCCCGGCACTGGCCACTGGGACGTCATCATCTACAATGATCATTAGGGAGTCTATCGCAGTACATCCATTGTCAAAAGTGGCTGAAACTATATATGTCCCAGGTGATCCGATCTCTGGATCTTGCTGGTCAGAGAAAAAGAAATTAGGTCCTGTCCATTCATAACTTGCCATTTCAGAAGCCATAGCAAAAAGATTTGCGGTACTTTGGTTGCAATCTAGAATAACATTGTCACCCGCATCCACCGTTTGGTTACACAAAGAACAAGGAGTAGGCGCTGTAAAGTCGAAAGATAAAGCACATTGTCCAAAGTTAATATCAATAATCTCAGCGGTATATGTATTACCATCTGACGGTAAATTATCAATGTTTATAAGTTCGTCATATGTATAAGGACCGTAATCAATGTTGTTGATTGTGATGATGAATTGATTTGTTGTTCCTGCTGAAACTTCAATCATTAACATGAGGCTAAAGAAATCATCTATTTCGATATTTCCAGTATTGTTGTCATTGCAATCACCTAATGTTAATTGAGTTAATTCTAATACACACGGAGAGGAACAAGCTGCAGGTGGGCTGACTTCTATATTCACTAAACACTGTCCATCATTGATGTCTTGAATAATGAAGTTTTGAAGTCCGTCTGAAATAAGATATGGTCCAAGTACAATGGGGTCATCATAATTGCCAAAGAATGCTCCTGCACTTTCAGTCCACGTGGGCCCGACGTTTACTCCACTTATAGTTAATTCAAAAGTAAAGGTATCATCGTTTTCGTCGTTTTCTGTTTCTTGATTATTACAGATAATGTTGTCAATAGAATATTCAAGAACACAGACAGAACTACAAGGTGACAAAGGTCCAATGGTCATGTTGTTTTGACATTGATTGTCTTCATTGTCGATGATCGTAATGATCGGACTTGAATTGTCTGCATTGAGTGTAAACGATTCTTGAACTCCAAAGGTGAAGTTATAGTTTAGGACTCCGTCAATGAGTACGTTGTAGGTATTATTTGCGGCTCCATTAACAGCAGTCACAAGGATAGAAATATCATAAAAATCATCTGAAGGATCAGATTCTGTCCCATTACCATTGCATGTGAATTCCAAAAGATCAAAACTTAATACACAATTGGTTGAACAAGAATTAAGTGGCCCGATGTTTTGTTCGGCATTGCAAGCAGTATTAACATCAACAAAGGAAATAGTGACAGTACTATTATCAGCAGGCACTTGTATCGATTCTAATGATCCATAAGTAAAGGTTCCATGATCAATATTATCAATCAAGACATTAAATGATCCTTGATTGGATTTATTATTAGTTATCTGGAAATCGATGGTCTGAAAATCATCGTTGGGATCTGTATTTGTTCCATTGTCATTGCAATTAAAGCTAAGGACCTCGATAGTTAATTCAACTCCTTCTTCAATGGTGAAATCGATTTGGTTTGTACATAAACTATCGTCTTGAATATACATCGTAAAATCTCCTGGACTGAGATTTGAAAAACTTGTACTGGATTGAAAGTCGATTCCGTTTAGACTGAATTCTACATTGCCGTTTCCAATAGACGAATTGATAGTTAACATACCATTCATGTCTCCAAAGCAAACTTCATTGAGGGTGCTAATTACGGCATTAGGTTGTTCTAGCACAATTAAATCCAACATTACTATGGTGAAACAGCCAACCGAGTTGATGACTTTTACAAAGATCGTTTCAGACCAAGGAGAACTATTTGTGTAAAAAGAGTTTAGCTCATTTACTCCATTTTCTGCGTCTGTTAAGCTGGCGTAATATTTAAACTGGAAACTTGAGTTCGTACTAATGAATTCGTTAGACAAGCTTAGGTCAAAAATTACAAGGCCATCATTATTACTTTCACAAACAGCAAGCTCAGCATCTGTTCCTACAGGGTTTTCAATAATTTCAAAAACAACTTCCGTTAAGGTGTTGCTAAAACAACCAGGTAATGCTGTACTTGCCGATTGGACATAGTAAGTATATATTCCAGGCATTGTTTCTATAGGGGTGTAGCTTGTGGAGCCTTCTTGAATTAAATTTCCTCCTGACGGGCTATCATACCAATTAGCTGTTTCATCAATACCAACGGTCACCGATAATTCAACATTCATCTCTCCTTCACAAATTTGAGCGTCGCCATTACTGATTGGTGGATTGATCGTCGGGCAATTACAATTTGGAGGAGAAACAAATAAATTTGCAAAACAAAACGTGATTGGATCAACAGCATTAATTATCAAATCTTGATCTATCGGAATATTTGAAATTTCTACAAGATCATCTAATAATTGCGAGACGTCACCTTGCGAGACAATTAAATCGGCTCCAGCTCCATTAATGATCACGGTATAGCTACTAAAATCTTCATTACATTCAGCATTGATCAATTGAAGATTGAGTTCGTCAAAAATTTCTATCGTCGCAATTGCACTATCGTCCGGACAAGAATTGTTGCTACTAACAGTATAAATGAAATCATAAACTCCAGGCGGTACTCCCATAAAATTTACCGCCATTGGATTAGAAATATTAACATTGATTCCTGGAGGTATTTCCCAAGCTCCCGAGAAATCGATTACATTTTCTAAATAATCAAAAAGATTAACCGCGGGATTTGTATTACAGAATCCACCAGAACCATCATTCCCCGCAAAGGGAGGAGTATCTACTATAAGTTCAAAAGGTCTAAAGTCCGTACATCCAAAACTATTGGTAGCTAAAACATAATAGGTCGTCGTCTGAAAAGGAGTGACGTTAAAGTTTCCAATTTCATTCAAAGGCCCTGGAGGATTATCATCATGAAATGTATAGTTTGGATTTGTATTGTTTAAATCATTAATTGCCAGACTTAATAAATTGTAACTATCTCCTTGACATATGCTAGCAGAAATAGGATTTATCATTAAGTCTGGAATCAAGCTTATGGTAACGTTTTGAACATGTGTGATATCTAATCCACTGCAAGGGTTGTTGAAGGTCCATGTGTACGTAAACACATTTCCATTTTGTACTAAACTGGGTGATGATATGCCTGAGATTTCACAAATTCCAAATTCACCGTTACTATAGTTCAAAATTGGAGGAATATATTCGCTTGTGTGACAATCTAATGTTACATCCGCAGGAGGCACAATGAAGACTGGGTCAGCTGCGGGATTGATACTAATATTTTGTGTTTCATTGATGGTTCTTCCGCATTCGTCGGTGAAGGTCCAGTTGTAACTTAGTTGACCTCCACATTCATTGTAATTGCCTGATTGTAATCCTGGTACAAGCCCATTGATCAAACAAACCCCTGTAGCATTATTTGTATAACTTAAACTGGGAGGATTGAGGGGTACTTCATCACAATTTAATGTGATGTCAGATGGTGGGTTAACAAAATTTGCCATTGGGGCTGGATCTACCATAATGTTTTGAATATGACTGATGGAACGACCACAATCATCTTCAAAAAACCACTCTACATTAAGTTCTCCTCCACAAGCATTTTGAGTGCCATTTATTGAAGGAATAACGCTTCCTTCGATTGAGCAATTTCCGGTTGTTTCATTACTGTACTCTAAAGGGTCAGGTGTAATTAGTCCTTCTTCACAACTAACTGTGATATCGATTGGAGGATCTATAAAGTGAGCTTCTGGGGCAGGAGCAACAAAAAGTGTTTGAGTTTCACTGATGGTACGATTACAGTTGTCTGTAAATTGCCAGGTGTAGCTTATACTTCCACCACATTCATCGGCACTTCCATTAATGGTTGGAGCAACTTCGCCTTCAATTAGGCAAGCTCCGATTTCGTTATTGGAATAAAATAGGTTTGGAGCAACGGAAGGAATTTGTTCGCAGCTTACTGAGCCATCTGGCGGTGCACTTGAAAATACAGCCGAAGGTGCAGGGTCAACAATATAGTTTTGAGTATGTGTAATCGGTCGTCCACATTGATCAATAAATTCCCAAGTAAAGCTAATAGTTCCGCCACATTCATCAGCCATTCCGGATTGAATCGGAGAAACAATACCTTCTATTAAACAGTTCCCAGTTTCATTATTACTGTACATTAAATCAGGGGCTGAGCTCGGAACTTGATCACAGCTTATGCTTATATCGCTCGGTGGATTAATAAAACTTGCTTCAGGGGCAGGGTCAACAATATAGTTTTGAGTATGTGAAATCAATCGCATGCAATCATCGGTATACTCCCAAATAAAAGTAATAGTACCACCGCATTCATCAGCCGATCCTGTCATAGTAGGACTGACCGTTCCCTCAATTAAACAAACACCAGATTTATTATTACTATACATTAAATCCGGCGCACTTGAAGGGGCCATGTCACAACTCACAGTAATATCGCCCGGAGGATTGATAAAAGATGCCTGAGGAGAAGGGTCAACATTAAAGGTTTGTATGTGACTGATGGTTCTCATGCAATCATCTATTGTTTCCCATGTGAAACTTATTGTGCCGCCACACTCATCTGTAAAATCCATCATAATAGGGCTGACAATTCCTTCAATCAGGCAATCTCCCAATTCATTATTGGAATACATTAAATCAGGTGCACTTGAAGGAATTTGATCACAGGTGATTGTCATGTCAATTGGAGGATTTATGAACGTGGCTTCCGGTGCTGGATCGATAGTAAAGGATTGTGTGTGCGTGAGTGTGTTCAAACACAAATCTGTAATATCCCATGTATAAGTAATGGTACCTCCGCACAAATCCGATGATCCTGATTCTGTTGGACTAACGATACCGTCGACAAGACACATACCCGTTCCTCCATTGGTATATGCGAGATCTCCCGCCATTGTTGGGGTCATACTACAACTTACCGTTTCGTCTGCTGGAGGGTTGATAAAGGTAGGGGGATCTACAGGATTGATCGTTATGGTCTGCGTATGCATGGCGATATTCATGCAGGCATCTTCGTATTCCCAGACTCTTGTGATTGTGCCTCCATTGCATAGATCAGATGCTCCCGATTGCATCCCACTAACCATACCATTTCCATCACAATTGTCAGTCCAACTCAAATCAAGCATCGCCATAAGTTGATCGTTACAATCATATGTAATATCGGCAGGAGGATTATCAAAAGTCGGAGCTTCAGTATCCTCAAAGCGAATTGTTAACATGATGAGATCACAGCATTCTACAGAACAATCGATGCTTGAAACATTGTCCCCTACAGAAGGGACAAATGAGGCACCATGAACAAAATAATTGTAACTATATAATGTAAATTCGCTACAAATATTAGAAGTGTAATTGCCCATATCAGACGCAAAAATTTCTACGATGTCCCCATTGGCATCGGCAATAAAGAAAATTTGACCATAGTCTGGGTCTACCAAATAATTACTTATTGTCCAATCAACGAGTTCATTAGGGCAGGCTGGAATGGGTTGTGCATTGATTTCACCGGCATCGGCATCACAACAAAATTCGACTGCCACCATCACATCGTCAATAATAACACAACCTGATCCCCCTGTTAAAGTAACGCCATATGTTGTGGTGGTCGTTGGACAAACAGTAATCATTTGACCAACTTCCATTGTACTCCAAGAATACATATCACAACCAGCTCCTGCATCAAGTACTACACATTCACCTTCACAAATTGGTCCTATGTCATCTGGTAGTTGAGTCCCCGCTGCTAGGATATTAATTGGAAAATCTAACTGAAAAACACAGCCATCACTGTTTCCCCATGCCCCAGTTTCTCCGTCTTCGGTTAGAAAAAATGAGATACTCTCCATAGCATCACCTCCTGTTAGAGGGCAGTAGGTCAGATCAAAACCAAATTTTGGACATCCTGTAGTACAATCAATTCCCCAATTGTCAGAAGGGTCTCCATCTACTAAGTAGGATTCTGAACTTTCGCAGAAAGAAAAGAAAGATGAGCAAGAACTTCCGTTGTAGCTGGAAAAATTACCATCATCCGCTGCGCAACTTACCCCTGGAGGATCCCAATAAAATCCTGCGCCGTAGGTAGTTCCTGAACAAAGTCCAGTGATTGAATTAAAGAAAAGCCATCCTGGATCAGGAGGAATGATGATACCTTGTGCTGCTGTCCAACCAGGCGATGAAGAATATGATATGCCATGAATCCAATTGTTGTTGACTCCTTGATCCCAATCAAAATCCAGTTCAACTGAGATTTCAATTTCTCCACAATTTGTTGCCATTATTTCCAAGGGGCTTGAAGCCGTACCCGTTTGACCCGCTTGAGTTTGACCTGGAATAGTACTTGTTCCAACTATTATATTCCCACCAGTTATTGAAGTAATCGTAGCGCTAACGTTACAAACCTCACAAGGTCCACCTCCACATTGAGCACTGAGTAGAGAGGTGCATATTACCAATGCGAGTCCGAAGGTGAGACGGATAATATATGGTTTCATTTTAGGGTTGACTTAAGGGTGGTATAAACCGTCTCTTAAGATACTTAAAAGCAACTTAATTCTTTAAAATTGCTAAGAATAATAAGTTTACCCAGAGGATGAGAAACAAAACTCATTTCATTCCATTGAAATTAACCAATTAGACTTAGAAATAACATAAGTTAATACTTCAAAAATAATTCCAATTAATCAAAAAGACCTTCATATTCAGAGCTACCTGACCCCGAGCTTGATTGGACATCAAGTTGTTTTAGATCGAGAATGTCGTCATCCATTTGTTCTTGTCCGCCAAGCAGTAGGAGAGTACTTTGTTTTTCGTACTCTTCAAGCATTTTCATTCCTTTTTCTTCGAAGACTCCATTTTGAAGATCAATAGAATTCATGAAGTCAGAAGACATTTCCATGAAGCGCTCCATTTCACCCACTTTATTAGCCACATCATCGGCAACCGTTTCCATAGCTTGGTCGAACATTGCTCGTTTATCAGGATCGCCTTTGATTACGCTCATCGCTGATTTCATCGCCGAATGGCTTGCTCGAATCGCCTTTCTCTCTTGGTCTTTTACTCTCACTTGATCTTTGGTGTCTTCCAATAAAATTTCGGAATTGGAATACATCTTGGTAAGAACACGATAAAGGATGGATATTTTTTTATGAAGAGCAACATATTTGCCATTAGTATCTTTTAATCTTGCCGCTTTACGCGAAGAAAGCATCATATGTTTTTGATCTCCTTGTTCTTTTGCCTTTCTAGCGATTAAAAGATTGTGCTCTATTTCTTTATTATTTTCAGTGACCATATTTTTGAGTTTTCTCATTTGGCCTTTCAAATTGCCAATTTGCTTACTCATCTTTTTAAGATTGTCTTCTAAATCACTGATGTAGTTCTTTAATATTCCGATGGGATCAATCGTAATAAAAATACTGGTCAATTTTCTCATCACACTTTGATACATGTAGCTTACCAAGTTCCTCATCTTAGGATCCAATACCATATAGATAAGGGCACCTAAAACCAGTAGTGTAACGACAACTCCCAAAGTTTGACCTAAAAACACCGTAATCGCAGCCATATTAGTAAAGGCTAAATATCCAATTCCACCAATAATAGCGGCAAGAAATAAAGCACCAGTAGTTCCTTCAGGTCTTCCCCAGAATGACTTTGGCTTGGATTGAAATGACTTTAATTCACTCATGTAACGTTATTTTATAATGTGAATTTACAAATACTCATCTATCAGACCTACATCTTTGCGAATTGATTCGTAAATATTATCGAAGGTGGCAATAAATTTATCTCTCGTTTCATTGATTTTAACTTGATCCTTCTCAATTTCAAGGTCAATGTTTGTTATTTTTTTCTTTACATTTTCAATTTCTAATTGTAGTTGTCTTATTTTTTCTTCGGCTGTTTTTACGGCCTTTTCGTATTCTTCGGTTTTTATTTTTTTGGCATCAACTTTTGAAGCTACCTGATTATTTAAAGCCTCCGCAAAACTTCTTTTTTCTTTGTCCAATACATTGAGATAATGTTGAGCAGTCTTATTCAACTTCGCTTTAGTGAGACCCATCGTAGAGGCGGTAGCAAAAGCCGATTTAAAACTAGTAGATTCGTCGAGATCCATGGCTCTCAGTTGTTGAACAGATTGCCTGAATTTCAAATAATCAAAGTCCTTTAAAAAATTTTCTTTCAAGGCTTTGAGTAATGTTCCTCTCAATTTCTTGTCCGAAAGTTCCGAGGGCGAAAATAGTTTGCTTAAATCGATGGCCATTCTTTTTTTATGTCAATATAAAATGAAGTCAAAAAGTTTCATAAAATTCTCGCTTAATAATAGAAAGAAATCTACCAGCCTAAAAAATAGAGCGATGGTTATAGTTCATCTTCTTCAGATCCAGGCAGCTCAAGCTGTTGAATAGAACCTATCGCTTTGCCAGCTATTCCTTTGATTGATCCATATAACGAGGTCGTATTGAGCAAGACTTTATCAAGTTGCTTTTCTCTAGAATTCCATATTCTATTCATGGCATTTTTCTCACGATTTAATTCATCCTTCATTTGGGTGAACCCTTCTACGATTCCTTCGATTTGCATTTTAAATTCATTGCTGGTGAGAAAACCATACAGCATTTCCATTTTATCTCCTTTATTTTCTGAGGCGTGACTGGCGTCATTGATTTTTATAATCATATCCCTTAATACCAATGAAAGTGCCTTGAATTCATCAAAAGTACATATCCAAATCCCATTTTTTTGGCCCATTCTATCCAAATCTTTTGGCAATGCTTGGGTGACGATCACTCCGATGTCAGCGCCTTTGATTCGCATATCAGCCTTGAATTTTTCTATCCAACTTGGTTGAAAATCCTTAGTTCGTTTACTTTCGTAATAAATCGTTCCACAGTTTCGATTGACTCTTGTATTAACGATTTGTATACAATCCGCTCCTCTTGCTCCCTTTTTGATTTCACGTATCTCATCCAATGGGAATTTTTCTTTCAGGTATTGCTCAATGGCGAGTTCTAATACTTCTCCTTGCATTTGCATCGAACCTTGTTCTTGCTTCCGACGCATTTCTTCAACCAATTTTTTCTGATCTTCTAACTTTTTATTTAGCTCAGCAACTTTTAATTCATTTTGTTCTGACAATCTTTTTTGAATGATTTCTTCTTTTTCAGCAAGATGGGATCGGAGTTTCTTTTCAAATTTTAATTCGATTTCTTTCTCTTGTTCACCCATTTTCATTTTGAGTCGCTCAATTTCGATTTCTCGCTCTTTGAGCTCAGCGAGTTTTAAACGCTTTTCTTCCAATTCCTTTTGTTGCGCTTTCATCTTAAGCTCGTAATCTTCGTGGATTTTTTTTGACAAATCCTTTTCTTTCAGTTCAACTGCTTGTTGTAATTTTTCTTTGAATATTTGATTTTCTTTTTTTCTTTTTTCATCAAATGCTTTTTGGGCTTCCGCCAATGAATTTTCTTTTTCTTTAAATTCTAGGAGTAAAGCACGTTGTGCTTGTTCGTGTTTTTGTTTGTATTCAATTTCTAATTTATTGGCTAATACTTCTTCAACATCAAAATCGTGTTGACAATTGGGGCAAGTAATATTTTTAATTTCTGACATAAATGAAGTCTAAAAATAACAGAACAAAAGAATTAAAGTTAGCGAAAGTACATTGGGGCACAAAATACTCGGGTAAAGATATCTATAAGAAATCTACGTCCTTGTCATAGGGGAATCGCATCAAGAAATTGATCGCTGATTGTATGTCAAATCCTTCATAAACAATTTTATAAATCATTTCGGTAATAGGGATTTGTAAATTGTAATGTTTGGCTAATTGCTGGGCAATTCTCAAGGTGCGAACACCCTCAATGACCTCAGAAGTCGCAATAATATCTTTAAGTGTTTCTCCTTTAGCAATACGCATTCCGCATTTGTAGTTTCGACTATTTTCACTGGTCGCTGTAGCGATTAAATCTCCAATTCCTGCAATCCCTAAAAAGGCTTCTTTACTTGCACCCATATGCGCTCCAAATCGGATCATTTCTCCCAGACCTTTGGTAATTAATAAGGATTGGATGTTTTTTCCCAAATTCAAACCACCTAAAATACCAGAGGCTAAGGCAATAATATTTTTGTAAGCTCCAGCTAATTCAGCCCCTTTTAAATCATGCGAGCCAAAAACAGAAAAGGAATGACTACTTAATGCTTTCCTACCTTTGGTAATGACTTCATCGAATTCTGAAGCGAGTACCGTGGCAGCCGGTTGACCATCTAAAATTTCCCTTGCGAGATTTGGTCCTGACATGCAACCTATCCTGACCACATTACTTTCTTGTAAGATAACTTCACTAATTGTATTGACATTCTTTCGAGAGATTTCAACATTAGCAAGGTCTTGATCATCGTATCCCGCCAAATCCAATCCCTTTGTGCCATGTATGATGATATGCCCTGGATTTATATAAGGATTCAACTGACACATCATTTCACGAAAGTGCCCGGACGGAATTATTGTAAATATTAGTTCACATTCATTGCCGATTCTGGAGATATCCAATGTGGCTTCTATCCGATCTGATAAATCAACACTTTTATGCTTGTGTGTGGTATTTATAAGCTCTACAACTTCTGGTCTCCTACTAAAAGCGATAACATCAGAATTATGTGATAACAATCGAGCGATTGTTGTGCCAAAACTACCTAATCCAATGACTCCTACCTTATCAGACATAATGAATGATTGATCTTATTTTTTTCTTTTCTGTTGAGCAGCTTGCTGCTGTCTCATGGCTTCTTGTAAACGCTCTTGAAACGCAGAAGTTTTTTTAGGTTTCGCTTTTTGTTTGTTTAGTTCTGCCAATATTTTTTCGTCTTTAAAGACAAATTTCTTTGTAATGACTGTTTGTAAAATATTGAAAATATTACTAAAAAACATATAACAGGTCAATCCAGAAGCATAACTATTGAAAAATCCAAGAAACATCATAGGCATTAGATACTGAACATATTTCATGGCTGGGTTGGCAGACATGTCCATGTGCTTGGTATTATAATAAGTATATAGTAATGTCGTAACTGCCCATAACAAGGTAAATAAACTTATGTGCGCGCCCATACCAAGTGGCAGCTCAAAGGGTAATTTGAAAAACATATCAAAGGATGATAAGTCTGTTGCCCATAAAAATGGCTCTTGCCTAAAAGTTATTGAGGCAGGGAAGAATCTAAATAAAGCATACCAAATCGGCATTTGCAGTACCATTGGCATACAGCCACCAAGAGGACTTACACCATATTCTCGATATATCTTCATCGTCTCCATCTGCTTCTTTTGTGGCTCATCTTTAAATTTATCCGTCAGTTTGGTAATTTCTGGTTTTAGAGCAGCCATTTTCGCTTGAGAATGCAGCATCTTATACATCAATGGATAGAGCAGCATTTTGATGATAAAAATCAAGACTATAATGACGATTCCTTTCGAACCGATAAATTGGGATAAGAAATTGAAAAATGGTCGAATTACATGACGGTTAATGGTACCCACAATGCTGATTCCGAAAGGAATGATCTCTTCTAGTGAGTTTTCATATTTGTTTAAATTGTTGTATTCATTTGGACCGATATACATTTGCATTGCAAACGTTTCATTGCTACTTTGACCAAAAGGAATTCCGATATTCGATCGAAGAATCTTAATATCCTCGGCGCTGTCGTCTAGCATTTCGGTGGAAACCTCAGCATTAGAGAATTTATTGTTTTTAGCCACCAAAGAAGTGTTGAAAAATTGATGGACGTTTGATACCCAATCAACTTTAGAAGATATGGTTTCGTCATCATCACCGGTACATGAGCAATAATCAGCACTCCCTTCTGCTGATTCCTTAAAATAAACGGTACTGTAACGCTTTTCAAATTGACGATTGTTTTCAATTTTGTCTAAATGATTTACCCAATTCAACTGAATCTGCTTCGAGTTTGGGTCAATGACCTGATCAAAACCCAGCATGCTTATTTCATAATCAAGATTATACGAATTCTGATTTAGGGTATACTTTTGTTGAAAAGAAGCGCCATTGCTCGCCTGAGCTGTAAACGTAATGCTGTTTCCTGATTGATTTGCTGTAAAATATAACGCACTTGTTTTGAGTATTCCATTTCCCGCATTGGCGATTGGCAATAAATACTCAAATTTATTTTTCTCGTCTTCCATCAGTCGAACAGTAGTACTCTCTGTTCCTGTTGAATCAATTCTAAGTTTTTTAAAATTCTTTAAAGTAGCTTCCTTTACAATCCCACCTTTATTGGTGAATACAACGCTAATCAATTCATTTTCTAAAGTATAGCTAGACTCAGTGCCTATGCCAGCATTGGCAAACACACCCATGGTTCCTTGAAATTGAGCAATTTTTGCACTGTCACTTATTGCTACTACAGGGCTTATTGATGCAGAATTGTTTGGAAGAGGAGAGGACACAGGTGCCACTTTTTGCGCCATTTCAATGGAGTCTTGAATACGTTCTTGTTCTGCGATTTGCTCTGGACTTGGGGCGTTTACATACGTATAGCCTGCCAATAAGGCAAAGATCAAAAATATACCTAAGATTTGATTCTTATCCATATAACTCTCTGGTCGGTTTAGTTGGTGCAAAGGTACAATTTAGTTTTACCTAACGCTATTTGGATAGACCATATTTATCTACTTTGAGATAGAAATGCAATTATTTTAGATGAACCTTTTGATTCCTCTACATAATTTATAGCTACAAACATTAATATTTTATATATTGGATTAAATAAAATATATCGATATGAATTTAGCTTATTTAGGCGGAATGATCTCCTTGTTTTGCACGATCTGGGTTATTTATGAAGTTTGGTCAGTAAATACTCGACTAGAAACGGGAGGAAAGATTTTATGGACTCTAGGAGCTTTAATTTTCAATATTATTACAGCGATTCTTTATTACTTTATTGAAAAAAGAGCTGCTTAGTTTAAGGGCTTTCGCCGAAAGGTGAAAACTTAAGTATTAGATTTTTGCAATCAATGTTATTTTTTAAATAACAAAATTCTATTTGTGTTGTTATAGTTGTAAATGAAAAATCTGCAATGAGTGTTTTAGATAAAGTTCGGGTAATTATTTACCGCTATCATGAAAAAGGCTTGGAAGTTTTTTTGGTCAATCAAACATCAGCTAGTGATCCGGATGTTTGGAAAATCCCAAATGGACAACTAAATAATTCTTCGAGTAGGTACGTTATCCCTTTGGAGCCGCAAGAAGGGAAGGGTGGTGAATTGTTAAATACAATTGCCATTGAAGGGGATTGGCATGATATTCCTTCGATTAGAGGCTTAATTAAATCGGATGTCAAACGTGTGAAGTCCAAAGTAAAGGAAGTACTTCCTTGTGTAGAAAAAGGAGCTTACTTCTGTGTAAAAGAATCTTTGAAGAAGGTCTTACCAAATGAATATGCGGCACTCAAAGAATTGAAAGAAATTCTTAGCGAACGAAATCTTTTGACCAATATCTAAAAAGGATCTATATTCGGTCTTTAAAAACTGCTTTCTTCATGCATTTTAATTTTTCTAATGAGCAATCCGTTTATAACGGGAAAGTGCGAGATGTTTATACCATCGGTGATCAATTGATCATGGTGGCTTCCGATCGAATTTCAGCATTCGATCATATTTTACCCAAACCTATTCCATATAAAGGCCAAGTTTTAAATCAGCTTGCTACTTACTTTTTAAATGAAACACGAGATTTAGTTCCTAATTGGCTGGAAGCTACTCCAGATCCTAATGTTAGTATCGGTAGACGTTGCGAGCCTATTCGTATTGAAATGGTAATTAGAGGGTACCTGGCCGGTCATGCTTGGAGAACGTATCGCGATGGAGGTCGTGTTCTTTGTGGTGTCGAAATGCCGGAGGGCTTGAAAGAGTCTGATCGTTTTCCGCATCCAATTATCACGCCAGCTACTAAGGCAGAAGAAGGACACGATGAAGATATTTCTAAAGAGGATATTTTAAAACAAGGAATCCTTAGTGCTTCCGATTATGAGCTGCTCGAACAGTACACAAGAGCTCTTTTTCAAAAAGGAACAGAAATGGCGTCAAAGCAAGGCTTGATCTTAGTTGACACTAAATACGAATTTGGTAAAATAGGAGATGAGATCGTTTTAATGGATGAGATTCATACGCCAGATAGTTCCCGGTATTATTATCAAGAAGGTTATGAAGAACGGCAACGATTAGGTGAAAAACAGAAGCAATTATCTAAAGAGTTTGTAAGAGAGTGGTTGATGGATCATGGTTTTCAGGGAAAGGATGGACAGGAGATGCCAGTTATGCCGGAAGAATTTGTTCAGGTGGTTTCTGATCGCTATATCCAGTTGTATGAGCTGCTGACGGGAGAAGATTTTGTAAAACACGATTATAGAAACCTTCGAGATCGGATTGAGAAAAATGTAATTGCTTACTTAGCTGGTGAATAATAGTTTTACGGTTATAGTGATATGAGACGGTTGTTTATTTTATTATCCTTCTCAATGGCTCAATAATTTGTACTAGGTTTGTTATTTTTCAAATTCCTTATTTTATAAAGCTCATTAAAAAATTGTGGAGCTGCCGAGAGTCGAACTCGGGTCCAGACAAAGCCTCAAAGTGCTTTCTACATGCTTAGCTTGTAATTGGGTTTTCGACGAGGAGCAGGTATACAAGCCACCAGCTCAACGCTTATTCTCTAAGTTTCGCTTTGTAGTCGAGACCTCCTACGCAGCTAGTCCGAGAGTTTGTTTATGTGCGGCTACCGACGTGTATCGGACGTCATTCGGGCGGCACAAAAGCTTTCTAATCCTTGATTAGGCAGCCATAGCGAAATTTCTGTCGCTAATTATTGGTTGATCATCATTTGAACGGAGTGTATGATCAGTTCTCCGGCATGCTTACAAATCGATATTCTTTCCTGTCGATACCATTTCAGCCCCATATTTCAAAATTCTCCCCAACACCTTTGTTGGTCTAAAAAGAACGCACAAGGTAGCGTTTTGGTTCCGATTCATTTTGTTTACTAAGAAATATTTATGTTTTGATTTTATAATCTATCTCATGTATTTGATATTTTGTATGATATATAGGTCATTAAATACATAATAATCAATTTACGTATGAATATTCATTCATATATTGATTATTCATCAAAAATGTAATATTTTGTATTAAATTTAATTCATTAATATGTTTATTTGCTTATTATGTCTTATAATTCATACATAGATTGGTCCTCCATGAGTGATGTAGCGATCGGAAAAAAAATAGGAGAGTTTGTCAAGCATCATAGAGTTTTACAAAATCGGACACAAACCGATGTGTCTAGCGATGCTGGCATCAGTCGTTCGACATTGAGTCTTTTAGAGCGCGGAGAAAAGGTACATTTAATGAGCTTGATAAGAGTATTGCGAGTATTAAATCTTTTGTATGTATTTTCTGATTTTAAAATCGATCGTCAAATAAGCCCCTTATTATTAGCCAAAGAAGCTAGGGCAAAGCGATATAGAGCAAGCGGTAAAAGGAAAAAGCAATCTCCAAAATCTGACTGGTAATGATCACAACAGCTTTTGTAAAAATATGGGGAGAAACTGTCGGAGCGATTGCCTGGGATCAAGAAAATAAACTCGGAAGTTTTGAATATGAACCTAATTTTCCTTCGTTCGGTTGGGAGTTATCACCTCTCCAAATGCCACTTTCGGAAGCTAGAAGGATATTTTCTTTTCCTAGTTTGAGGGCTGACGGAGACAGTCCCTATGATACCTTCAAGGGATTGCCTGGATTGCTGGCCGATGTCTTACCCGATAAATATGGGAATCAACTCATCAATGCTTGGTTAGCACAAAATGGACGGCCTGCCAATAGCATGAACCCCATCGAAATTCTATGTTTCATAGGAACGAGAGGAATGGGAGCCCTAGAATTTGAACCCGCTCAGTATGGAATGGAAATCTTTGATCTTGAAATTAAAAGTCTAGTCGATGTCGCTCAAAAAATGTTGAATGATCGTTTGAATTTTCAAGTAAATGTTCGCAAAGATGAACTGAAATCGATGCAGGAAATTTTAAAAATTGGAACCTCTGCTGGTGGTGCAAGACCTAAGGCTATAATTGCATATAATCCCGAAACTGAAAAAATTAAATCAGGGCAAGGAGATATTCCTGATGATTTTGAACATTGGATGATCAAGTTGGACGGAGTGAGCGATGCGCAGTTTGGTGATAGCTTGGGTTATGGCAGAATCGAAATGGCTTATTACAAAATGGCACTCGCTTGTGAAATAAACATGATGGAATGTAAGCTGCTTTACGAAAATAACAGAGCGCATTTTATGACAAAGCGATTTGATCGTGGGCCGCAAAACGAAAAATATCATGTTCAGACTTTTTGTGCTATGGAGCATTTTGATTTTAATCAAGTCACCAGTTATAGTTACGAACAGTTGTTTCAAACCATGAGGAAATTGAGACTCTCATATCCTGATGCTGCTCAAATGTTTCGGAGAATGGTTTTTAACGTCGTAGCAAAAAATTGTGATGATCATACCAAGAATTTTTCATTTCGTATGAAAAAAAATCAAACGTGGGAGTTGTCACCAGCATATGATGTCTGTTATGCATACCGTCCCGATAGTATTTGGGTGAGCCAACATGCCTTAAGTGTCAATGGTAAAAGAAAAAATATAAGCCGCGAAGACCTTCTGCAAGTCGCCCGATCTATGAATATCAAGAAGGCAAATAGTATGATAGATCACATCGTTTCGGTCGTAGCCGAATGGGAAACATTTGCAAGGGAACAAGAAGTAGATGAAAAGAAAATGAATGCCATAAGAGCTAGCTTGGTCCAGTTGAGTTAAAAAAGGAGATCACGAAATCTCGAAGTCACGTTTCTTGTGTCACAAATAATATTACCAATCAATTGGACGATAATCTTTCAAAAATTTTCCTGACCAATGTTTTCCTGTGTTGATCCCGTCAAAGAGTGGGTCCATGACTCTCGCCGCACCATCAACAATATCAAGGGGTGGTTGAAAATCGTGAATTTCTTCTTTTTTACGAGCGAGTTCGATGGGGTCTTCATCCGTTACCCAGCCCGTATCAACGGCATTCATGTATATGCCAGATTTTGCAAAATCACTTGCCGCTGTGTGTGTCATCATGTTGAGCGCAGCTTTGGCCATGTTTGTGTGGGGATGCCGATCTTCTTTGAAAAACCGATGAAATTTTCCTTCCATCGCAGAAACGTTTATAATGTGTTTCATGCCTGTGTTTTCTTTTTTCATTAGCGTCGCTAAGCGATTGCAAAGCACAAAGGGAGCGACTGAGTTGACCAATTGCACTTCGAGCATTTCATTGGTACTTATTTCGCCAAGCTTTAGCCGCCAGCTGTTGGTTTTTCGTAGATCAACTTGTTGCAAATCTGCATCCAATTCTCCGGAAGGGAACACTTCAGCCATATCTAGAGATTGATCAATGGAGTAGGGGATTTGAGATAATTCGGCGGAAGCCGTCAAACCAATACCGAGATTCTTACTCTGCCATGAGACCGGAAGGTTTTTCTGTTCGCCCAGTAATTGTTGGTCATTGATCTGATGAAGTTCTCTAACACATGCCTCGTGATCTACTAAAAGAGATTGTGCATACTGAGGAAGATCTTCAAAAGCCAAGGATTCATTAGGCATTAAATGTTGATAAAACCCAGATGGCCGTCGTACAGTCTGAGCTGCGTTATTGATGAGTACATCGAGCCGGTCGTAACGCTGTTCAATAAAACTACAAAAGAGTTCTACGCTCGGAATGTGACGTAAATCCAATCCATGAATCTTAAGTCTATGTCCCCATTCCGTAAAATCTTCTTCTTTCGAAAAGCGTATCGCGGAGTCATGAGGGAAACGTGTCGTTGCAATCACCGTTGCACCTGATCGGAGCATCATCAAAGCGCAATGATAACCGATCTTGAGCCTTGAGCCAGTAATCAAAGCAACCTGACCATTCATATCTGCAGTTTGAAATCTTTTGGCATAATTGAATTCTGCGCATTCGGCGCACATACTATCGTAAAAGTGATGTAGTTCGTGAAATTCGTTTTTACAGACATAGCAATTTCTAGGCGAGCTTAAAGGAATACGTTTCTTTGTCTCTTCACCTGTTAGTGAAATCATTTTAGGGGCAATAAAGATGTTGTTTTCTCGCGCACTGCGAATCCCGGTTTCTTTTCTGGCGTGTTTATCTCGTTCTTGTTGTTTTCGCTTAACCCAGGACTTGTGATCTTTACGTCTTTTTTGGAGTTCTTTTTTCGAAGGTCGAGAAAGACGTCCAGCTGCGGTCATTAGTGCAACTCGAGTATCTTCTGGAAGATCGTAAAGGTGATTGGTGTTTTGAAGCAAGTATTGTAGTGTACTCAAGCAATCTAAAATTTCTTTATTGCTCAAATTTGTTTTGCCTGATTTGTTTGTTTTGTCATCCACAATCAATGGTTCTTATTAACGCAAATGTAATCAAACCAATAATAGGGCTATACAAAGAAAGACCTAATCTAAGTGTCATTAATTTCTAAATCTAAACGAGCATTGATCTACTAGATTGAATCACTTCGATATAAAAATTTTCATTTCAAGCCAAATATCCATTCGGCGAAAGCCAAAAAAATAAACCGTTCTTTTAATTCAATCTTTCATAAATTCCAGCAATTCCCTGACCACCACCTACGCATGCAGTGACCATTCCATAGCGTTGATTTCGAAGTTTCATTTCGTTGAGTAGTTGAATCGATAGCTTCGCTCCCGTACATCCTAGTGGATGGCCAAGTGCTATGGCTCCGCCATTAACGTTTACCGAATTAGGGTCTAGGTCCAATGTTTTTATAACGGCCAATGCTTGAGTTGCAAAAGCCTCATTTAATTCTGTTTGTTCAATGTCTTGTAGAGCTAAGCCAGCTTGACGTAGTGCTTTCGGAACAGCGACGCAAGGGCCAATCCCCATGTAGAGAGGGTCCACACCACCGACTGCACAAGCAGCTAGTCTAGCGATAGGTTCAAGGTTCAATTGTTTTACCATTTCTTCGCTCACAACCAAAGTAAATGCGGCGCCATCAGAGGTTTGTGATGAATTTCCAGCAGTCACAACTCCTCCTTTTTTAAATGCAGCGCGTAATCGGGCCAAACCTTCCATCGATGTATCTCTTCGTACACCTTCGTCCGTATCGACGACATGAGAACTTTCTACTCTTTTATCATTTTTGACAAATACATCTTCTACAGTTACAGGTACAATTTGATCTTTAAACAATCCTCCGTCTATGGCTGCCGCCGCTCTTTTATGGGATTCGACAGAAAATGCATCGGCTTGCTCACGAGTGATTTCGTATTTGGCAGCTACAGCCTCCGCTGTGGCACCCATGCTTGCGTGATAATTAAGGTTGTCCATATTTGCTTTATAGCTTGGAGCCAGTTTGTAACCAGTCATCGGTATTAAACTCATACTCTCTGTGCCTCCAGCAATATATATATGACCGAATCCAGCTTTGATTTTTCCGACTGCCATCGAAATCGCTTCAAGACCCGATGCGCAGTATCGATTGATCGTGATTCCGGGAACTTCTTTTCCCAGTGCCCTCGCCGAAATCATTCTGCCGACCTGAAGTCCTTGTTCGCCTTCTGGATTGGCACAACCTACAATGACATCATCGACTAGTTTGGGGTCCAAACTAGGTACTGATTTTACCAAATGTTGAATTACATCTACCGCGAGATCATCTGAACGGTAATTTTTGAATCCTCCTTTTTTTGCTTTTGCGACTGCGGATCGATAGCCTTTTATTATGTATGCTTCCATTTTTTTCAAGATTAACAGAAATTAGGATTTCGAGATAGTTAGAATTCCTTTATTCTACAGTTTTTAATTTATTCATAAAAGAAATTAATTTCTTATTAATTCCTCAACGGCTTATTATGCATCAGTAAATATTGAATCCTATCCAAAGTTTTCTGATTTCCTAATAGGCTTAAGAATCCTTCTCTTTCTATATCCAATAAGTATTGTTCACTTACTTTTTGAGAACTCGTTAAATCACCGCCGCACATCACGTAGGCCACTTTTCTGGCGATTTCGGCATCATACTCTGACATGTATTGTCCGAGTAAAA
>JAHDCZ010000053.1 GCA_020629615.1 Saprospiraceae bacterium | reverse complement strand
GATCAGATTAAAAAAACAAACGCAACTTCTTCGTCTTTCGACGAAAGTCGCTCAAAAAGAAGGACTCAATCAACAATCAATTTATCTTCCATTCATACATGCTAACTTTCCTTTGAAATCTTTTAATTTAACCTATCGATGTTCGTCATAGATTTGTCCGTTTTTAATTACCCCATTGCAAGAAATTCCCTCTTTGATATAGCCATTTTTTCCCTTTCGGGCGAAAACATTTTTTTACCACGAATGTACAACTCATCATTTGGCCTCAACCATTTTTGGCTTATCGCCGAAATTAAAATTAACTTTTTTACTTTATTTTTGAACTGACTCGCAAGTTCAATTGCAGTTAATCTGCCGGCAGAAATACCAACAATGATCACATGGGATAATTTGAGATAATCAATTAATAAACCTATAAGTTTACCGCACTTGATGGCTGCATATGACCGTTTAAAGGCGTATGACCATAGCCAGGTCTAGACGGCGTTATCAATTTGTATTTTTCCAAGTCATAGCCAAGGTGAAATTTACTTTCTTTGCTATTCGAGTGCCCACCATGAACAAAGAGTATAGCTTCTCCTTTTCCTTTTATAGAATATTCTATCTTCCCGAGTTTAGTGGCCAGAATTTTATTCATTCTAATGATCTACTTACTCGTAACTTGTTTTATATTCATGATAATCGAATTTATACAAATAAATATAGTTGCTACTAAAAGTTAACATTTTAATGATTTATTCGGCACTAATAAAAATAAAGATATTTAATACATAGATGCCCCGAATCATCTTACTAAAAATAATTTATTAAATGAACCATCCCTGCATCCGCAAACTAATTTTTCTTTTGGGACTTATTGTTTTATCCCTCAAATCAACTGCTCAAGAAGGATTCTATATTTCTGACTATCACACCCGCATTGAGATAAATTCTGAAGGCAGTTTGCTGGTCAACGAAAAAATAAAAGTCTATTTCACAGAGAAGAGACGTGGTATCTTTCGTACCATTCGCCGTCAAGGCAAATTTAAAAATCACATACAAGAAATAAACATCGACAATGTTGAAGTGTTGGATCGCCCCTTTAAATTTTCGGAAAAGAATCGAGAATATGAAATACGAATAGGAGACAAAAATGTCTATCTCGAGGGGGCTCAAGAATATCAAATTGAATACATGGTGCACAACGCCATTCTTAATTTTGAAAATCACGAAGAGCTGTTTTGGACGCTCATTGCGACCGAGTGGAAGGTCCCGATTCAAAAATCAAGTTATGAAATTGTTTTTCCATCCGAACTCGATTTGACATCAGAAGAAGTAGTAGTTTACAACGGTCGTTCTGGTTCTTTATCCAATCATGCCAGTGTTAATACCGAGCCAGGTCGTATATTTGGAGAGTCCCTAAAAATTTTAGGAAAGGGTCAAGGGATGACCATAGGTGCAAAATTACCCAAAGGGTATATTTTTGACGAACAAGCAAATCTCGCAGAAAAGGTACAATCGCCAAAACCCAAACCGAAAGATCGTGCTTGGTTCTTACCGATGGCTTTGATTATAGCCTTGATCTCAGCATATCAAAAGTGGGGTAGAACCAACAATTTCTTTAGCCAATCAAGCTATAATCGCGAGGAAAAATATTATCCACCACAGAAAATGACTGCTTCAGAAGTCGGAACATATTATGATTTTAGAGTGAATAATCGAGATGTCCTTGCAATGATCCCAACCTGGGGGAAACTAGGAAAAATAATTGTGGGCAGAGAACAGAATGAATCAAATATGTTCATTCAAAAGATGGCTGATTTGGATGCGGGTGTCCCCGAATACGAACGTTATTTTTTCGATGCTCTGTTTAGAGAAGGATCTTATGTTCTGGTCAAAGATTTAAAGCGAAAGTTCTATTCGGATTTTGCCAAGATTAAAACTCTGCTTAAAGAATATTCACTTAAAGATGAATATTATGACCAAGAGGCAAAGAGTATTTTTCAATCCTTTTGGATGATCGCCGGCGGATTGATATGCTTGGCTTTGGGAGCGGCCAGTTTTGCAGCATGTCATTGGTGGGCAACGGGGGCAGGATTAATGGTATTATCATTATGCTTTTTTGCGATTTCAGCTTTAGAGCCCAAAAAATCCACGTTGGGAGAAATCCTTCACGGGCAACTTGTCGCTTTTAAATCGAGCATTAGTAATCCGGAGGACCCTCAATTGCAAGAAATTGCAAATAATGATCCTCTTTATTTTGACAATGTATTTCCTTATGTAGTCGCTTTTGGAATGGATAAAGTATGGTTAAAAAACTTTAGAAACATTTTTTCTAAGCCCCCAGATTGGTATCATACTTCTGGTGCTCCCTACGTCTTGTTTGGTGATTTCCAACGTGATTTTGATTTGGAGCCAGTAGAAAAAAACTTATCAATTCCACCTGTTGCGGATTCGGGTTCCAGTTCATTCGGTGGCGGCGGTGGAGTGGGTGGCGGTTTTGGCGGTGGTGGTGGAGGTAGCTGGTAGCGTTACTTTTGCTTTTTGGAAGACACTCACACAGATTAATAAGCTGATCTTATTGGATTTGTTATTTTTTCCTATTACTTTGAGATGATGCATTTTTCAATTAAATAATTCTTTCAATGAAGTGTTTTTTAAACCTTGTTCTAAGCTTTTTTTTGTGTTTTATCGTAACTGATATTGTGGCTCAATCCTTTGAGTACAATCTTTACCACCACCAATATTCCGAAAATATTTTAGAGTTTGTTGGTGAAGTGAATTCAGATGAAAACACATTCGACGAAAGTCATGCCAAGGTGATCGTTTTTGAAAACATTCCAAATGTTCAAAGGATACAGCGGCTAAGAAAGGAAGGATTGCAATTGTTGGATTATATCGGAAGTGCGGTTTATATTGCGAGCATCAAAAATGATTTTGATCGGACAGTATTACTTCAAGCAGAGGTAAATGCGGTCTTTGATCTTCCGAGTGAGTGGAAAATCAGACCGGCTTTATGGGATCAACTGTTGATGACAGACGATAAAATGGATGTCATGGTTCAGTACTTTAAATCCTATGATCAGCGATCTGTTTTGGAGGCTTTCGCCGAATGGGGACGCTTGTCCAATATTCAAGGAAATGGAATCAATAATATGCTTCAGGTAAGTCTTGATCCAAAGGATGTAAAAGAGCTTTTGTCCTTGCCTTTTGTTCAATACATTGACTTCACGCCAGGAGAAAGTATTCCAGATGATACACCAGGACGATCCCTACATCGTGCCAATATGGTGGATTCGTACTATCCCGGAGGAATGCATTATACAGGAGAAGGAGTCAATGTCCTCACTCGTGATGATGGTGTGATTGGACCCCATATTGATTTTCATGGACGACTGGATCAGTCTTTTTGTGGGCCCTCTAGAGGGACTCATGGTGATGGAGTTTCCGGAATTTTTGCCGGTGCAGGGAATGTGGATCCTCGAAACAGAGGCATGGCTTCAGGTGCTTTTTTACATGTCTTAGATTACGATGCTAGTTTTCTAGACCGAACTATGGAATTACATTTTAATGAGGATGTTTTAATTACAAATTCTAGTTATAGTAATGGGTGTAATAGTGGATATACTGCGACTACTATGACTGTGGATAAACAAAGTTTTGATAATCCTACATTGATGCATGTTTTTTCTGCTGGAAATTCGAATGGTGTTCTTAGTAATTCGCATGGTTCTAATTGTGATGGAGGCCAATGGTACAATATCACGGGAGGACACAAACAAGGTAAAAATGTAATTGCCACTGCTAACTTACATAGTGACGGTTTAATTGTAGAATCAAGTAGTCGAGGTCCAGCTCATGATGGAAGAATAAAACCAGATATCGCCGCGCACGGAGAAGGTCATGTATCTACTGATCCAAACAATACCTATAGTCCATTTGGTGGTACATCGGGAGCCGCCCCTGGCATTGCTGGAATCGCTGCTGTCCTACAAGAAGTATATCAAACTAAAAACAATGAACGAGCTCCTGCGGCATTACTAAAAGCAGTGATGTTGAATACCGCCAATGATTTGGGAAATGTAGGTCCTGATTTTATTTATGGTTGGGGTCATGTTAATGCCTTCAAAGCCGCTCAACTCATTGAAGACGGTCGGTATGAATTTCGATCCATTAATTCTGGCGAACAAGATGAGCTCATGATCAATGTTCCAAACAATGTCAAAGAACTGAAAATAATGATATACTGGGCAGATCAACCAGCTGCGTTGGGTACTACAAAATCCCTGATAAGTAATATCGATTGTTCAGTGACTGATCAACAGGGACAAACTCATTTGCCCTGGGTCTTGGATCATACACCTGATCCTGATATATTAAATTTACCTGCGACCAAAGGAACGGATGTGAGAAATAATGTCGAACAAATTTCAATTCTTAATCCAGAGCAAGGGGATTATAACTTAAGTGTCTTAGGAGCAGAAATACCTTTTGGAAACCAAGAATATTATGTGGTTACAGAATATGTCTACAATGACATAACCGTCGTTTATCCTCTAGGAGGAGAATCCTTAACACCCGGAGATTTTGAACGAATCCATTGGGATACTGGAACAGATGATGATGAAGAGTTTTTGATTGAACTAAGTTTGGATGGGATGACTTGGGAAACGATTGCAACACCACCTGCTAATTCTAGAATGTATGATTGGCTTGTTCCTAATGAATTGACAGGCGATGCAAAGATTAGAGTAAGTCGATCTGGAATAAGTGATGAGAGTGATGCAATTTTTAATATTTGCCAGAGACCCGATTCGTTAAGAATTCAAAGGGTTTGTTTGGAGTATATTGAGTTAAATTGGAACGGAGTAGATAATGCAGAAGGATATGAGTTATATGTATTAGGTGATCGATATATGGAGTTTTTGACCACAGTACAAGATACCTTTTATCAACTTCCAAACGATTTAAACAAGAGCGAGGACACTTGGATCGCGATTTCTGCAATATATCCCAACGGAGCAAAAAGTATAAGAACGAATGCAGTCAGAGTAGAAGCTCAAAAATTTCTTAATTGTTTTGAAGAAAACGATATGGAAAATATAAATCTTATTGATGACTGGAGCGAGGCGATAACCAGTTGTTCTGGTTCCTATCTTGACAGTGTAAAGATTCATGTACAGAACAAAGGGTCTATAGATCAATCTGATTTGATCGTCGCATATCAATTCAATAGTGATCCAATTATGTATGATACAATATTTGGCCTTATTGAAATAGGATTTGATACTATTTATACTTTTAAAGAACCGATTGAGGTTACCAATAATGTAATCGGTGAGTTAAAAACATGGACACAGGTATTAGATGATCAAGTTTATTTTAATGATACTTTGACTAAGAAAATTTCAATCTATGTCGATAATGGATTCACACCAGAAATTTTTGAAGATTTTGATTCATCTGGAGAATTTCCATCATTCACTTCGATAGAGAATTCGGATAATCTATCAGAATGGACTTTGGTCAATGTGCGGGGTATTGATGAAGATTATACAAATTGTATGTCCTTTACTAATTTTTTCGCACCACTAAATCAAGAAGATGTATTTAATTTTTATCCTCTTGATTTGACAGATGCACCTTCTAATGCCTATCTTCTTTTCGATCTGGCATATTCTACAGGAGAAGAAAGAATTGATGAATTAAGAATAGAGGTCTCAACAGATTGTGGAGAAAATTTTACAGATACAATCTATCAAAAAAGTGGACTTGTTCTACAAACTTTCAAAACAAATAATTACTTCCGACCAAGTTCTTCCGATCATTGGAGGACGGAAGGTGTAAGCTTGGAAAATTATGTTGGTCAAGAAAACGTTATAATCCGTTTCATTAATAGATCAACTCGAGGGAATAATCTATACATCGATAATATTAATATTAAAGCTTACACACCAGCTCTTCCTATTGCTTCTTTTAATATTGAGTCAGATGTGATTTGCAAAAATGAACCAGTCAAAATTACTTCATTAGCGCAAGGAGAATTTCTGGATTATCAATGGGATTTTGGAGAAAATGGAATTGTTTCGTCTACAGTTGGTCCTGGACCTCATGAACCTCTTTACTTCACAGAAGGTATAAAAACTATTACGATGGATGTGACAAATAGTGCAGGTATGGATTCTCACACAGATCAGTTGGAAGTAATCTTCTTTCCTGAAAATGGTTTTTCAAGTACTTCACTTGGTAACCTTATGGTTTCTTTCACTGCTAATCAGACCGATGGACCAGGAGTTACTTATTCTTGGGATTTCGGAGATGGTAATTTTAGTTCTGAAGCTAACCCAATTCATACATATACAAATGAACAGTCGTATGATGTGACACTTACGGTGCAAAATATGTGTACTTCACTCACTGACACGGAATCTGTCATGGCATCCACTGTCAACACAAAAGACTTAGATGACAACTCACATTTCACTATTATTCCTCATCCAAACAATGGTTCTTTTGCTCTGGAGTGGGAGGGAGTTGATTTGGCTGGAGCCGAATTGAAAATATTTAGTTCTGATGGGAGAGTCGTCTATCGTAATCGGACAGATGAATACCTTAACACTCAAAGATATCCAATCCAATTAGAAGATGTACCCTCAGGATTGTATTATTTAAATATTCAAAATGCGGAGATAAATAAAACAATTAAGCTGCTGATCGAATAAGTCGTCCTAACATCTAGCCTGTTTTCGTTTTTTACCAAGACGCCCTTTGTCTACTACCTTTTGGATGTAGTCGGGAGCAAAAGGTACTTTGCAAGCCGTTTCACCTGTAAAAACCTCTACCTTGCCTATGGCAGTCGCCACCTTTCGAGCCTTAGCACTTAAAGATTCTATGTAGGATCCAACCGCAATCACAAAACCATTCATGGCATATCGCGTTCGATTGGGCGCTGAATGTATTTCTTTTTCTACACGTTGGAGCAGCTTGTCGTATTCCGCTAGATTCAATTCTTCATCATTTTTAATAGAAGCCAAGCTACTTAATGTACTCCAGCCACACGAACTTATTTTTTCTTCGCTACTTTCGATCCATTCCAAGGCTAAGTCCATGCCATGATGACTTTCAGAAGCTATCCATGGTACGGTATATTCACTAATCATTTGCCACTCGGAGTGCTTTGCCCATTTTTTTAGATCTTTCTTGGTCATCATATTCTCATCTGCAATTAACCCAGCTAGATACATCGCATCACCATTCTTGGTATCGTATAAATCCAATGACAATTGATGGTCTTTCTTAATCTTTTTTTGGAGTATCTTAAGGTCTGCTACTTTTACTCCAAATGCATCTCCTCGTAATCCATGTTTTTGAAATATTTTAACTGTCGATGGGTTGCCATAGCTTTCTAAAGCCTTCATTACTTCATCTTTTGTCATTTTTTTCAATTTTATTGAACTAATTCTTAGAAATATTTGATTTGTATAGAGTCGACTAAAATAATGATTCTTATGGAATCAATGTTTGACTAATGATAATTTTAAGGCCATTTGGTTTCAACTTCCAACATTCGATCCCAAATCGAGCAAAGAAAAACTTAATTAAATCATTAGATAAAACATCAAAACTATGTCGATTAACTTAATGGATTTGGTCAAAGAAAATTTGACCGATGGCGTAATGGATCAACTTTCTTCGCTGATTGGAGAAAACAAATCAACAACAAGCTCAGCTATAGGTAAATTCCTTCCAGCTCTTATGGGTGGCGTTGCTCAAAAGGGTAGCACTGAGAGCGGAGCAGGATCATTATTGAAATTAATCACAGACAATGGATTAGGAGCGGATACGCTCGGTTCCCTAGGTTCTGTTTTAATGGGTGGCGATAAATCCAGTGCTTTCTTAAAAATGGGAGGTTCTTTATTGTCCTCTATTTTAGGAAGCAACCAAGATAGCATGTTAGGAAAATTAATTTCCTTAACCGGATTAGGACGTAAATCCTCTTCTTCTTTAATGGGATTCTTGGCACCAATTGTAATGGGGCAAATCGGAAAAATTGTTAAAAATAAAGGATTAAATGCCCTAGGACTTAAGAATCTTTTAGGCGAACAAAAAGGATATATCGCTAAAGCTATGCCAGTCGGATTAGGACTTGCAAGTAGCGCTGCGTCCGGTTCAAATCAAGCTTCTTCCAACGATGGAGGAGGAGGAATGGGTTGGCTAAAATACCTTTTGCCACTACTTTTGTTATTAGCGGCTCTTTGGTATTTTTTACGTGGTGGATCGGACGATACTACAGATGCGACATCGTCAACGAATACAGAATTGACAAGTTCCGAATCTCATCATGGTCATTCACATGATGGTCACTCGCATGATGGTCATACACATACTCATGCAGATGGTACAGTCCATCACGGAGAAGCACATGGTGATGCCACAAACAACACGATAAATTCATCAATGGATAAAACAAACCAAGTGGTTGGAGATATTAAAGATGCCGTTACTTATTCAGTTGATGCTGCTGGAAATTTAGTGAGTTCAACCGGAGAAGTTATGGCCAAAAAAGGAGAATTCAGTATAAAGGATGGAATGTATTTAGATGCAGATGGCAATGAATTGAACTTTATGCAAAAACTCGGAAATGCTGCCAAAGGGGCTGCAGGAGCGGTTGGTGATGCAGGAAAAGCAGTAGGTGGAGCCGTTGGTGATGCGGGGAAAGCTGTCGGCGGTGCTGTTGCTGGGGCGGCAGGAAAAACCAAAGATGCTTTTGTTGGATTATTTAGTGGAATGTTCAGTGATAAAGCCAAAACAGGTTCCACTTATGGATTACATGATATTGAATTCAATAAAGAAAATCACCGTATTACAAATTTCTCAAAGTCTGAAGTTGAAGGATTAGCAGCGGCATTATCGACCAACCCTAATTCTAAAATTCAAGTTCAAGTGCACTCCGCAGATGGTAAAGATGGTGGTGATAACAAGAAACTTTCCAAAATCAGAGCCGAAGTCGTCAGAGATATGTTGGTTACTTTAGGTGTAGATAAAGGTCAGATTTCATTCAAAGGAATGGGATCGGATGATGCAGGAAAAGCTGCTGCGAATGCAGTAGAAATCATGGTAGAACAATAAATATAAAAGTATCACTGCTTTTAATGGGGGTTCGATCAATAAGTTCGGACCCTTTTTTTTGGCTTTCGCCGAATGGGGATTTACGTTTGTAAACGTTTACAAATGACTACAAACATTTGTAAACATCAACAAACGTATCTAAGCATTTAATAAACGAATAAATCTTTCAGTCTACTGCATCTTTGAATTGTGTTTCGATCAATACTCGATCATTTTTTTGTTTCATCCGTTCCGCTTACGCGGAATACAAAAATTTTAATTATGAACTCATTCAAAAATTCAGTACAACTTATTGGAAATCTCGGACAAGATGTCGAACTAAAAGATTTGGACAGTGGCAGAATGCTCGCCAAAGTAAGTCTAGCCACCAAAGATTATTACAAAAATAATAAAGGTGAAAAAGTCGAAGACGTACAATGGCATCAGATTGTTGCTTGGGGTAAAACCGCCGAATTGATGTCTCAAAGTTTGTCGAAAGGAGAACAGGTTTTGGTTCAGGGAAAGCTGACCTATAATTCTTACGAAAAGGACGGAGAAAAGAGATACTTCACTCAAGTTGTGGCGAATCATTTTTTAAGATTAAATACCAAGAATGTTGATTCGAAAATACCTTTCTAATGAAGTGATTAAAAACGTATGTTTAAATGATTTGTAAATGCTTGTGATTCAGGTCGAAGCTTTTTTCGAAGTTTATAGCATTAGCTGCAGGATGAGAAGAAGCTTATGAGATGGATTCAATGATTTGCAAAGGAATGAACAATATGTTATTAAATCACAACATTTCATAACAATGAGGTTGTCTCCTAACAAGGCAACCTCTTTTTTATTTTTTTGGTTTGGGTCCTTAGGGATTTTGAGAATTTAAATTGCAGAATTATTGACTTTTTAAAAGACCCTAAATCTGTAATAGATTGGAATGTCAACTGATCTGTTTGTAGATTTCATAAAAGACATCCACTCCACCACACGTAAACCATACTGGCAATGGCAATGATGTTACTTGCCAAACCAAAAAGTTTCATCTGAAAAAGTGTATATGATTTTGTTTTAAACACAAATAACAAATCAAGGACTAACCACAATAATCCAGCTAATAACATTGAACCAAATAAGAGATCTTTAAAAATGTAAACAATAATAAAGATTTCAATAGCTACAATGACAATAATAAGTATTTTGGTATAGTACATTCCAAGAACCACCGCACTTGTCGTTTTACCAACCGCTTGATCAGGTTCTATATCCATCACTTCTCCCATGAGATGGGATTGAAAGGCAAATAAACTCAGATAGAAAAAAGTCCAAATTCCAGGCATAGGTAAGTCATGGAGCCATACACAAAAAGGAACAATCAAAAGATATCCTATTTGACACGAAAGTTCGAATGGTGGTTTACTTCTTAAGCCTTTGGTAGGATGATTATAGGCATAAAGAACCAAGACTTGAAAAAATAAAAGTCCAAGCAGCCTCCAACCTCCAAAATATATGAAAATAGGATAACTCAATAATTGAATGATGATAATTTTCGGCATAAGCCGATCAAGAGAATGTTTATCCGCTAATGCGCCGAATAGATAGTTTCCTTTTCTAGGATTGCCTTGATCTGCTTCAAAATCTACAATGTCATTCCAACCATAAACCAATAAATTTAAGGGGAAACAAACATAAAACAATCCAAGCCAAAAGATCCAAGAATCGAACAAATGAGTATGGCCAGCAGTAGGCATCATGTACAACCACACCGTTGCAAACCATAAACCAGGGCGGGATATTTTCAATAAGAAGAAAGCTTCAACTAAGATCTTATTCATTCTTCAAATCTCATATTATTCAATGACTCGTATTAAGCCCTCCTGAGTCACAGATGCTACTAGTGCTCCCGATCTCGTATATATTTTGCCAGTACAAAATCCTCTAGCATTTCCAGCACTAGGGCACTCGACGACGTATAGCATCCATTCGTTCATGTCAAATGGTCGATGAAACCACATCGCATGATCCAAGCTTGCCAAGTTTACTGGGGTCGTAAACATAGACATGTCATGAGGCATCAAAGCAGTTATTAGAAGGTTGAAGTCAGACATATAAGCCAGCAAGGTTTTTTGAATTCTAATGTCAGATGAAGCTTTTCCGTTTAACTTAAACCAAGTGTGATTTAAAGGTGGTTTTATCCCTGGATTGAATGGATCATAATGTTCAACTGGGTGAAAGATAATTGGGCTTTCTTCTGAAAAAATTCCTCTTGGTTTGACCTTCGATTTTTCAGCAAATTGTTGAAACAATTCAGAAAACGAGCTTAAAGATTCGGGTTGGGCTACATTTGGCATACTTTGTTGATGGGAGACTCCTTCTTCAAATATATGGTAGGAAGCCGAAGAAAGAAAAATCGTGCGTCCCCCTTGCTTTGCCAAAATTCTTCTAGAACTAAAACTCCTTCCGTCTTTTATCTTTTCAACTTCAAACCGAATCGGTTTCTCCACATCTCCAGGACTTAAAAAGTAACCATGAAAAGAATGCAGCCAACGATCTTCAGAAACCGTTTGATTGGCAGCATGCAAGATTTGAGCAATGACCTGACCACCATATACTCTTTGACTTCCAATGAACAAATTATTTCCCACATACTCTAATTCATCAATTTGTTCTAACTCAATAGTTTTAATCAATTCTGGTAACAAACTCATATATATATTCCTTTAAAAAAGAACAATTGTAATTCAAGGTAGTTGTTAAAATATCGTTTTTTGAAGAAATCCGATTTTTTGTTCCTTTTGATTTCGTTTAAATTTCTTCTATGACTTAGCTCATTTATTGAAAATGAATTCAATTAATTTCTTTACGGTTCGGATAGTTTTTTGTGAACCAATCTAATCTTAAATTTCTGATATTCCGATAATACTAGGTTTTCTCATGCTTATTTCTTTACCTTGAGTTAATTTTATGAATATCGCCAAAAGAAATATCAAGGAAAATGCTATTGTAGTTGCTGCTGAAAGTGTTTTTGCCAAAGTAGGGTTTAAAAATGCCAAAATGGAGGACATTGCCCAAGAAGCAGGTATTACTAAGGTGACCCTATATTCATATTTTCAGAGTAAAGAAAATTTATACATGGCGATTACGTATAAAGCATTACAATCACTTAACGACAGTTATTACCAAACACTAGATGATAACAAAAGTAATAGTGGACTTGAAGGGGTTGTAGCTTTGATAAGTACATTTATGACCTTCGGTGAATCAAATTATTTATACTCGGAAGCTTTATTAGATTATTTTGGATTGGTAAGGTCAACTGCTTTGGGTAAAGACGAAGCAAAATTAACCGATGCGATCAAAGAAAGCATCTATTATATGAAGCTTCAAGATATTCATAATTTGCCCTTTAAATTAACCGTAAAAGAGATTCAAAGAGGTATTGCTGATGGCAGTATTCATCCTGATGTCGATCCAATGTTTCATACCTTAAATGGTTGGATGATGTCAATCGGATACGTCAAAGTAATTTCATCGTCAGGGACAAGTACAATGCCTCTATTCAACGTTAGTCTCCCTGATTTGAAAGCCTATAATTTGAAAATCGCGAGAACTATGTTAAAAGAAAATAAAATATAGAAATGATGAATAAATTATTTTTTATCGCTTGCTTATTATTCGTTTTATTCTCATCATGTAAAGACGATGAACCAACGCCAATGACTGCTTGTGAAGGGGCTGAAGAAATGATCTTAGAAGACTTAACAGGTCTTCTTGATGGTTGTGGCTGGGTGCTAAACAGAGCGGATGGGACGAGATTGGAACCACTCAATCTTGGTGATTTTGAGATTATTCTAGAAAATAATAAAGCAGTGAAAGTACTGTTTGATTTGGATCCCAATGCCGCTAGTATCTGTCTGGTAGGAAATATTGTTCAAATCACTTGTATCGAAGAATAATCCTAAAATTTACATTGCCCTTCGTTTTTCATATTATTTATTTTTATAATATGATCAAGTTGTATTGTTTTGGTTTCGTCAAGTGTCAAATATTCAATCTTATCCTTTGTAAATAGCTTAGTGATGACTCCTTTAATCACCAAAGATTTTTCTTTATTATCTAGATACCTAATCTCGCAAATTGTTTTCCTCATCGACCATAATTCAAGATGATCGTATAATTGGCAAGAGATGCTCCGGTAGTCTGTATTTTTTCTCATTTGCGAATACAACAATACCCAATAAAATATAGTTCAAATGATAATTAAACAAGGTAAGAAGCTTTCTTTCATATATGATCTTCTTATATATAAAATACTTTTATTTTTGCTTTAGAAAATGATACCTATGAGAAATTCTATATTGATCTTTTTGATCGCATTTGCTTTCCAATCTTACGCTCAGACTAATTTTGAAAGAGTCTACAAATCTCCAGGTGAGCATTTGACAGCTCTCGATTTGTTAACCAAAGAGAGTGGTGATTTTGTTTTGTTATACCTTATCGATAGCATTGGAATGGATGAGAATATTTCAATCGGGATTACAAGTTTGAATCAAAAAGGTTCTGAAAATTGGTCAAAGCAATATTATATCAGTGATGATCTTTCCGTTCAATCAGTTCGTGGAGAGTTAAAACAAATGGATTCTGGAAATTATTTGGTGAATGTTCTTATTGATACTTTATCTGGCCAAAATTTGATATTGGAATTAGAACCTGGTGGAGATGTTATCAAAGCAGAGCACTTTGGTTCTTTGGTTCAAGTTGGAGATCATACTTCCTTGATGACGCGCGGCGAAGCGTATCATTACGCGTGGAATATTGAAAATGGTGGTGGTAGTAATACTCAAAGGATTCGATTATTTAAAGATGAATCTGACAACATTTCTTGGGCGTTTGATTTCTCTTCCGTTCATTCAAATGGAATAGCAGAAAACATCGAAATTAGAGATATGATTTCTTCTTATGATGAAAATATTTTAATCTCAGGCAATGTTATTGCGTCTCAAGTATTTAGCAAAAATGCAAGCTTTATTAGCAAGCTCGATTCGGACGGAAATCCTCTGTGGAATACATCTTTTACTTACCCTATAGATCAATTGGTTAATTTTAATGTTGTTGGGTTATCAGAATTAGCGGATAGCTCAATTGTCGTTTCTGGAAATTGGTCAGGTGGCTTTGTAAATTCGAATAATGGATTTGTCGTAAAATTTTCTAAAGATGGCGAACTGCTGTGGTTTCGATCGGTCGTACTTGGGGGAGGACTTGGCTTCGATCGTTTTATTGAAGACCACACCATCTTAAATGATGAATCGACCATTGTATTGGCAGGTTACGAACCATCCCCAATGGTATTAACCCCTTTTAGTATTTCTGTCAGTTTGGAAGGGGATTTAATTGGTGGGGACTTTTACACAACCAACACAAATTCTTTTACTCCTTCAATGAATATTGAATCAACAATGGATGGAGGAAGCGCCATCTTAAGTATTCAAGCTGATTCAATAACCAATGAATTAGCGCCATACCTGATCAAGTCAGATCCGCAAGGAATGACTCCCTGTAGTGGTGAAATCCAATTTGTTAATGTAGTGGCTGATACCTTGGCAGTGGATACCATGACCCTTAGCCGTACAGAGGTAGTGATAGATAGAAACGAACTTAATGTACTCAGTTTCGATTACGATGCACTTGATTTGAAAGTTTTATCTGTTGAGAATTTTAATTTCTGTCCCAATGAACCCATCTTAGCCACAATCGATGCAACTGTCGAAGAAGCGACTTCTTACCAATGGAATACGGGCGAATCAACACCTACATTGACGGTTGACGAAGAAGGAATTTATATGGTTACGGTGACTTTTAATCAAGACATTTGTTATAGTTTATGTGACACTTCTATTGTAGCGGTTTATAATCCTCCATCTGTTTCAATCGCTAATGACTTTTCTTCATTCTGTACTGATGGTAATATTACGCTGACTGCGGTACCAAATGCTGAATCAGGAGTAACAAATATCATTTGGTCTACGGGATCGACTGAATCCAGCATTACGGTCAACGACGAAAATACTTATTCTGTTACGATTACTGATAATTGTAATATCGAAGCGTCGGCTTCTACTTCAACTAGTTTTCCAGAATTATTAGAAAATGTCAACATATCTTTTGATGCCGAAAGCTATTGCGAATCGGATACCATTGTCTTATCCGCAAGCGCAAATCCTGGTCAAGTCAGTGGTTTTTCTTGGTCCACTGGTGAAGAAACCCCGACTATAATCGCTGGAGGTCCCGGAACATATGCCGTCACGGTTTTTGATTTTTGTTTGAATGAGTTAAGCACTTCAGTTGAATTGGATGATACCAATTTGCCAGATTGTACAGAGGATTGTTTGCGTTTTCCGAACGTCTTTATACCTAGCAGTCAGGAAGAACTAAACCGAACGTTTGGTCCACTTAATTTATGTAATCCCGATCCAACGGAATATTCTTTAAGTGTCTTCAATCGATGGGGGCAAAAGGTATTTGAAACCGATAATTTAGCCACGGAATGGGATGGTCGCTACAACGAAGAAGCCCTGCAGGGAGATGTCTATGTTTATTATGCGAAGTACGTCATCGAGGGATCTGAGAAAACGGCTAAAGGCGATGTGACTTTATTGAGATAGATGAACATTCAATACGATCTTATAATCATTGGCGCAGGACCTTCCGGCATTGCTTGTGCAATCGAAGCACATAAGGCTGGTTTGAATTATCTCATTCTTGAAAAAGGAGTGTTAGTAAATAGTATTTACCATTTTCCGGATAATATGCAATTCTTCTCAACATCCGTCAATTTAGAAATAGGAGATGTCCCTTTTATTTCACATCGTGATAAACCGAGTCGATTTGAAGCATTGGAATACTATCGAAGATTAGTCAGTAATTATCAGCTCAATATTCAATACGATCAAGAAGTTGTTGACTTACGTCGAATGGGGAACCTATACAAAATTAATTGTCAATCCAACTCCTTTGAAACAATATCAGTAGTGCTCGCTACTGGATTTTATGATACTCCTAGCAAGCTGAATGTTCCTGGTGAAGAACTAGATAAGGTGAAGCATTATTATGATGATGCTCATCTTTATATAGGTAGAAAAATTATTGTAGTCGGAGGCGCCAATTCTGCCTGTGATGTGGCCCTAGAAACCTGGCAGAAAGGAGCTGAGGTTACCATGGTTGTGAGAAATTCTACATTATACGAAAAAGTTAAATATTGGATTTTACCCAATGTTCAAAACAGAATAAAGGAAGGATCGATTAAAGCATATTTTAATTCTACCATTCGATCTATTGATGAGAAGTCTGTACATATTCGGACACCCAATGGTTTAATGGAAATGGAAAATGACTTTGTGCTCGCCATGACTGGATATCGACCCAATTACGATTTTTTTGACCGAATTGGGATCAAATATGATGCATCAAATGACAAATTGCCTTTGCATAATCCTCAGACTTTAGAATCAAATCTCGAAAACGTTTATTTGTCAGGTGTGATATTGGGGGGTCTCCAAACGAGTAAGTTATTCATCGAAAACACAAGAGAACATGGAAAAATCATAGTCTCTGATATTCTTTCAAAAAGATCTCTTTAATTTCGTTTGACTAGTATTTTCTAAATCGATTTCACTTTCGCCGAAAGGCAAGGAAACATTAACACTATCTTTGGATACAAGTTAAAACTTTTTAAAATGAATTAAACTGTTAACATTTAGAACAATAATTTCGCCTCCTTAAAAACAATCATCATTAAACTTTCTGCTTATGAAAAACTTACGCTACATTCTCGGCATTTTACTACTGGCTAGTTCTTGTAAGAATGTTCAAAAGCTAGTAGATAAAGGACAATATGACGAAGCCATTTTATTCTCACTAGAAAAGATGGAAGGGGAGGAAAATCGCAAAACCAAATATGTAAAAGCGCTTGAAGATGCATTCGAAAAAGTAACTTCCCAGGACATGGAAGAAATCGCCTTTTTAAAAAGTAAAAATCGGCCTTCCAATTGGCCAAGAATACATCAGCATTTGTCAAAAATAAAAACACGTCAAGAAAGGATAAAACCGTATTTACCACTCGTCAGTAAAGATGGATATCGTGCAAAGTTTCAATTCGTACAGGTCTACCCAATGCTCAAAGAAGCAAGTCTGCAATCTGCCGAATATCACTATAATTATGGAGTAAAACTCTTAAATGATTCTCGTGAGGATAACGATCGTTTTAAAGCCAGAAGTGCTTACCGAGAATTTGTTGCGATCGATAAGTACGAACATGACTTTAAAGATGCCGAACGTTTATCAAAAGAGGCAAACCATGAAGGGCAAACTAGAGTATGGCTCGTCGTGGAAAATAAGGCGCATGCTTACTTACCTCATAATTTCAATGATGAAATAATGAATTTTAATGAACAACCAGGAAATGATCGTTGGCTAGAATTTTACCTCGAACCAGTATCCGACAAAACAATGGATGTAAAAGCAATTTTAGAAATTGAACGACTCGATGTTGGGCCAAATAGTGAAGTTATTGAGCATCATCATGACACCAAAGAAGTAAAACATGGCTGGGTTTATCAATACGATAGTAATGGAAACGTTCAAAAAGATAGCTTGGGCAATGATATTAAATTGGATAATATGATCACTGTTACCGCACATACAACGACTCTGTTTCGAGAAAAAAGAACGGCGGTCTTGGCTGAATTAGTTTTTATGGATTTAAAAACAGGAAGAGTACTGGACAAACAAGCGATGAATGCAGAAGTTGATTTTACCAATTGGAGTGCAACGTATACAGGCGATAAAAGAGCATTTTGTAATCACAAATTACATCGATACGCCAACGTCCCACAACCATTTCCGCATGAGTTGGATATGTTGGCCGAGGCCATCACTCGAATGAAAGGACTAGCAATCGATAAAGTAGTGAACGAAATAGAATGAGTAAAAAACTCAACTTGAATGGAACTAGTTTTTTAATTTCATAAAAACATTTAGTCGCATTCTGAGGTTAGTACTACTTAACAATTACACTATGTCGAAAAGAATATTAATTACGGGAGGAACAAAAGGAATTGGAAAGGGCATTGCCGCCGTTTTGTTAAAAGAAGGTCATAAAGTGGCTATCACTGGTCGCTCCGAAGAGAGCTTAAAAGAATCTGTTGAAGAACTCTCCACCATTTCTAAAGATATCCTCGGTATTTGCTCTGATGTAAGACAGTATGAAAACGAACAAGATGCGGTGAAAAAAATCAATGAGGTTTGGGGTGGCTTGGATGTGCTGGTAGCCAATGCAGGATTGGGACATTTTCATTCTATTGAGGATCTGACTCTCGAGCAATGGAATCAAACAATTGATGTCAATCTAACAGGAGTATTTCACTCTGTGAAAGCAGCAATTCCTAGTCTAAAAGAATCAAAAGGATATATCATGACCGTAGCAAGTTTGGCAGGAACTAATTTCTTTGCCAAAGGTTCGGCTTACAATGCGAGTAAGTTTGGATTGGTTGGTTTTACACAGGCGATTATGTTGGATTTAAGAGATTATGGGATTAAAGTGACTACCATTATGCCGGGATCGGTGGCGACACACTTCAATAACAATGTGCCTTCCGATAAAGATGCTTGGAAAATACAACCCGAAGATATCGGTCAGATGGTAAATGATTTACTCAAGATAAACCCTAGAACTTTGCCTAGCAAAATAGAAGTCAGACCATCCCAGCCCGCGAGCAAATAACTAATAAATAAACGAAAAGCTATGTTTGGATTTTTTAAAAAATCAGAAAAACAAAAATTACAAAAAGAGTATTCCAAATTAATGGAGGAGGCTTTCCGACTTTCTAAAACTGATCGAAAAGCAAGCGATGCAAAAACCGCTGAAGCGGAAGAAATTGTCAAAAGGATTGAAGCACTACACTCGAAAAAATAATAGATATGAATATATTAAAAGGAATTAGCCTACTAATAGTAATTGGTTTTTTGCTATCTTCTTTTGTAAAGGACTATAAGATTCCAATAGATATTGAACAGAGTACCATCACTTGGACAGGAAAGAAAGTGATTGGAAAGCATACTGGAAATATCAAACTGAAAAGTGGAATCGTTACTTTGACGGACGGAAAGCTATCTGCTGGCGAATTTGTGATGGATATGAATACAATTGAAACGACAGATCTCAGTGGGGAAATGAAATCCAAATTGGATAGTCACTTGAAATCTGCTGACTTTTTTGAAGTCGATAAATATCCAGAAGCTAGCTTTAAAAGTACAACAATTGAAAAGTCAATGGGGTTGGGAGTCTTTCTGGTCAAGGGTGAGTTAAGCATTAAAGGTCAAACACACCCTATAAGCTTTACGGTAACCCAAACAGACAGTAATGTTTCGGGAAGGATAACGATAGATCGAACGCTCTATGGGATTCAGTATGGTTCGGGTTCTTTCTTCGAAAATTTAGGAGATCGAGCGATCGATAACGAATTTGTTTTGGATTTTAAAGCAATGTTTGTTTTTGATTAGTCTATTAATTCTTCTTTATATCCTTTAATTTGTTGTTTAACGATAACTACTGCCGCTATGAGATTTAATGGGGTATAGATAGTTCCAGCTAGAAGTATTCCATCACTTTCAAAAGTGACATCCTCTTTTTTTATCGAATCAGGAGTTTGAGATTTTATATGATTCAGATTAAAAAGAATCGAAAAAATAGAATGATAATCAGCTTAGGAAGATTCATTTGTTTTACCAATATTTTAGTTAAAAAACTAAATATCGCATTGCAAATGGTATACGGAAATACTTAAAATAGAGAAACTACAAAGCTTTATGAGCGCCGTCACAAAAGCCAGGATTATTCGTTTGTTTACAAGTACATAAATGAACCGTCTTATCTTCTTCTGCTGTAAAAACTAGTGGACTAAAAGATGAACCCTTGTGAGCTCCATCACAATAAGGTTGGTTGGACGATTCTCCACAAGTACACCAGGCGTATCTTTTCCCTTTTTGGAGATCAACTTTGATAGGAGTTTTTCCCGCTATTTTTCCTTTTTCCATAATCTTCGAATTTTTATTAGTTATATTTCGTTGGA
>JAHDCZ010000196.1 GCA_020629615.1 Saprospiraceae bacterium | reverse complement strand
CTAATTTTATCATTTTCCTATTGCTGGACTTGATTTATTCTCGTGAAGAAAAACTGCGCTTAGTCAAGGATAATTCAAAACTGAAATATCAAAACCTCGAAAGCAAATACAAATTATTAAAGGCTCAAATCAACCCTCACTTTTTATTTAATGCGTTGAATATTTCTAAATCATTAATCAAAACCAAGCCAAATGATGCTGAAAAGTACATCATTGGATTGTCCAAATTCTTGAGGGATTCATTGAATAATCAACAAAAATTAATATCACTCGAAAAAGAATTGGCACATTGCCAACAATATATAGATTTGCAAAAAGTACGATTTGAAAATGCTTTTACTTACTACGTCGATCTAGAGGATATTCACCTCAAGAAAATGCTGCCTTTTTATGCTTTGATTACCTTGGTAGAAAATGCATTTAAGCATAATTCCTTTTCAGAAGAGGCTCCTTTAAATATTCTTATAACAATAAGGGGCGATTGTGTAATGGTGAAAAATAATCTTGCAGCTAAAAATGGAGTGGTATCAACTCATACAGGATTATCCAATTTAAACGAAAGAAGTAAAATGTTTTCTAATGCCGAAATTAAAATTGATAACGATGGTCAGCATTTTTCTGTCCAAATAAAATTGATTAAGCCATGAGAATACTGATCATTGAAGATGAAAAATTGACAGCCAATGACTTGGCTTCTTGTATCCATGAAGTACGCCCCGATTTTATGTTGGTGAAAATATTGACTTCTGTTAAATCAGCGATTACCTTTTTGAAAGCAAAACCTGCGATAGATTTGATTTTTTCTGATATTCAACTCACAGATGGATTGAGTTTTGAAATTTTTAAAGCCATAGAAATTGATGCTCCTATCATTTTTTGTACAGCTTATGATGAATATGCTTTGAATGCCTTTGATGTCAATGGTATTGCCTATCTACTCAAACCCTTTACGACAGAAACTATTGAAGTTGCAATAGAAAAATTTGAAAAACTGACCCACCAAAAAGACGATAAATTGGCGAAGCTCCTTCAATTTATGGAGCAATCCAATCAACGAAAAGCAAGCCCTACAATTTTAGTATATCAAGGTGAAAAAATTATCCCAGTTCCTTTTAATGATATTGCATTGATGTATTTGAAAAATGGCATTGTCAAGCTTCAGACTTTTGATAATCAAATCTTTATTGCTTCTGAAACATTGGAAGAACTAGATAAAGTCAATAATCCTGACTTCTTTCGAGTCAATCGCCAATACCTTGTTCACCAAAAAACCATTAAAAGTGCAGCCAAATATTTTAATCGAAGATTAGTACTTCATCTCAATATTCCTTTTGATGAAAAAATAATAATTAGCAAAAAAAAAGCACCCAGCTTTTTAGACTGGTTAGCACAAAGCTAAAAACAAAAACTGAGCACCAAAATGAATTGGCACTCAGCTAAGAGATTATGTATAAATAAGAGCACGATAAGATGAAATCAAAACGGACAATTATTTATGTTTCGTCTCTATGTAATACTATAAATCCACTTCAACAAAGAGTCATAGTAACAAATTATTAATTGTTCTCACAAACATATCCTTTGTCTTCAAAGTCATCAATACTTTGCTGGTATTCTTTTCCTTGACCAAATATTCCAGCTCCTCTACAAAGTTGTTCAAGATCTCCAGTTGTTTCATTTTCACAAGTCACACATTTTTGACAAGATGTAAAAAGAAATGCAGAGAGGATTAAACTAAAAAAAATAGATGATTTTTTCATGATTATATAATTTGATTTGAAAAAAAATGGCGATAAAATAAATTCATCGAGATGACAAACTTATTTTTTCTTACTTCAAGCGCAAAATTAGATCGCTTATTTAAATAATGAATACTTAATTGTAGTGAAACAGACAAAAGAAAGGATGAGACTGCCCCCCAAATAGATTAAGGGATAATGTATAAAAAATGTCGACTTTCAAGCCTGATTTTTTTACTCTTGAAAATGATTTATGTAAAAACAATTTCCCCTCCTTTATCGTCAACCTCACCCTCTTTTTTGTCCGCTTCCTACATAAAAAAGAAAAGATATTACGTAGCTATCCGTTTCTTTGCGAACACATAATCTTATTAATTATAAAATTTAAAAAATGAAAATCGTAAAGACATTAATTCTCATTGCAGTATTATCCATAGGAATGCTTTCTTCTGCTACTGCACAAGACATTTTATCGGCTGAACACCAAGAACAAGTTGCTGAAAACGTAAGTGACTTTATTCATAACCTAAATTTATCTGAAAGAGATAAACCTGCTTTTAGAGAAATTGTCAGTGATTTTTTTGTTGGCTTAGTTGCCATTAGAGCTACTGATTTTCCGATGAAAACTAATAAAAAAGTTGTCAAGGCACTCATCAAAGGTAGAGATAGTAGAGCGAAAGATTTATTGAGTACAGATCAGTACAAGGTTTATAAAGCACGTGCTAAAGAACGACAAGCTAATATGAAAGAGTTGATGAAGCAATGAAAGTAGTGATATAAAATTATTAATAGCTACAGACATTCTGAGAAGCTCAATTTGAATGAGACCTTAGATTAAAAAAAATAAGATGAAAAAAATCACCTCTCTTTTATTGATGTGCCTATCCGTTGGTATGACTGATGTTTTTGCACAAGCAGAGTCACAACGAAAAAATGTGGTCAAAATAAACATTTTACCGCCTATATTAAGCTCAACTGGGGAGATATCTTATGAGCGCATTGTAAAACCTAAATTAGGAGTGGTCTTAGGTGTCGGAAGGAATTTCAGAGCCGACCAATCAGATTTTCAACTCGATTCGGATGCCAATTTAGACTTTCTGGATAGAGATATACAAAGCTATTACATTCTAGGAGAAGTACGACGCTATATTGATTTTTGTAATAGTAATTGTACGGCACCACATGGATTTTATGTAGGTGGATTTATGCGCTATAACCAATTAGATTATTCAGCCAATCCACATTTTGAAAATGGAGATACCAATCTTGATTTCGACATCAATCTAAACTTGAAGTCATTGAATTTTGGAGCCTTATTTGGTTATCAAATCAATTACAATAACTGGATAGTCGATTTTGAATTTGGAGGCTTGGGTTATGCCCCCAATTGGATGAATTTCAACTCAAATAGTGAATTAAGTAATGACGCTTTGGCCAATCTTTCTGATGCTTTGAGTGAAAATTTTGGTATTGGTGGAAATTATTCAGAACTCGAACTCAATTCTTCTTCTGCTGAACTGAGTTTTTGGACCTGGACTTTTCGCTATGCTGTTTCAGTAGGATATAATTTTTAAATTTCGAA
>JAHDCZ010000052.1 GCA_020629615.1 Saprospiraceae bacterium | reverse complement strand
ATTCGACGAAAGTCGTAAAGAACTCAAACTCCAATTCTTCCCAGGTAACTCAAGGAAAACCAGAAATTGTCTTTGCTCGAAACTTTTTCAATTTTGAGAAGATAGCTTCGGGAGAAATAGTCGATGCAGTATTTAAGTTTACAAATATTGGTGATGCTCCTTTGGTTATTGAAAATGCTACGGCGACCTGTGGTTGCACGGTTCCTGTCTATTCTTTCATTCCAATAGAACCAGGAAAGTCTTCCGAAATAAAGGTGCGTTTCGATACCAAAGGTAAGGTCGGTAAACAGCAACCCATTATCACGGTATTTACCAATACAGAGCCTTCTGTCCACAAATTATATATTGATGGTGAAGTAGGACCTCCTGCAATAACTGATACAAAAAAGGACAGTATTGAAACTAAAAATTAGTATTCGTTTGTATAATTAGATTTAACCTTCAAACTACAATCGATAAGTCAACCCAAGCTGCATTAGGTGGACATTTCCGTACCCAAATTCTCCGTACAAGGCCCATTGCGGTGTTATAAAATACCTCATACCAGCAGAAGCAAAGTAAACTATTGAAGGAACATCATTATCCGAATTTGCCTGATCAAGAAGTTGGTCAATCGCAGATTCCGTGATTGTTTTACGACGATTAAAACTATAACCTAAATAAGTATTGCCGTACGTATCTAATTTCTCAAATTTTAATACGTGATAGGATAATTTTCCTCCAATGGTGAACACATTGACTCGAGTAGTGACAGTTTCGGAAGCTCCAGTGATGGCCTCGCAATCGCAATTTGATGTTCCAATTCCCGTCAAACAGGCGATGTAGCATAAGGGGTCATCAAATAGATCTTCAAATAATTCTGGATTATTATCAAAATTGATCTCGGTTTGTCCTTCTACTCTATAAAAGCTGGCGAATAAACCAAGTCCAATCTCTTTGGTCAAACCATAATCCATACTAAGATTAATGGCAGGTGATGGATTTCCTGATCCTGTAGCCTCTAATACTGAAAAATTAAAGCTGGAAGCTTTTAAAAAGCTAAACCCAAGATGAGTATTTACATCACCCTGATTGTGGTAATAACTTGATATTTCACGCTTATTATTAAGCACAGGTTCTTCATTGACCGATTGTTGACCTTTCGCCGAAAGGCAAAAAGAAAGGAAAAATATACAGCATGTAAAAACTCTCATTTGATCATTTTATAGTTAAAAAATGAAATTCTGGAAGTTTTAAAGGGTTCTTATCTAAAAAGCGTAAAATCGCTACTATACTTTATGACCTGATTATCGAGATAGGTCACTTGGGCGACATAGACATAAACCCCTGGAATCAATGGTTTTCCTTTAAATGTGCCATCCCATCCTATCGACCCGGCACGTTCTGGAGAGAGCTCAGTTTCTTCGAATAATTTATTACCCCATCGATCATAAATCCTGAAAAAGTCAATGCTTTCTACACCATCTCCTGCATATATTCTGAAGATATCATTACTCCCATCATTGTTGGGACTGAAGATATTAGGAAAATAAACATTTCTTTCCTCATCGATTCGTACCACGATTTGATCACTATCCGTACATCCATTTTCATCAGTGACCACAACGGTATATTCGGTTGTTGTACTTGGATATACGAAGATACTTTGACAATCTAGATCATCGCATTCAAAGTTTTCAAGTGGTGTCCAACTAATATCCGCAATAGGTGAAAAAGAACTGATGATCGCATTTAACATAGCGGTACTATCCCCTAGATCTATTTCGACAAAATCGTCTCCTAAATCAACATCTAGTTCAAAAGGCTGATCAATAAATATTGTAGTATCAAAGGAACAACCGGCTTCGTCAAAAACATAGATTTCATATTCTCCGGCATTGACATTGATACAACTATCAATAGGGAAATTGGGGCTTCCAAAGAATGCAAAAGTATAATTTCCACCAGTACCTCCTGAAGCACTACTAATCCCAATACATGTCTGTCCGCCAAAGCATTGGATTGTGTCTGGCGTGGCGACAACTGCAGTTACAGGTGGAGGAGCTACCAGTTCATAAGATACAGAGTCAGTACATCCTTGAGAATCTGTAACCGTTATTTCATAAAGTCCAATACCAAGCTCGCTTGCAACGGTATTGTCGGATACATTGTCTGTCCAGGTATACGTAAAATTTCCTTCATTGCCACCAGAATGCATAATTGAAATCATGCCACTTGATCCATTATTGCAATTTAATTCGGTTGTTAAGAAAGGATCTATTGATGCGATCAAGGTGTCTGGTTCTGTTAATTCGAATGAGTCCAATACCGTACAACCCTGACTATCCGTAATTTCTATATATTGTAATCCCACACAGAGGTTATCAATGTCAGAATTGTTGGAGCCATAATCTGGCCAAAAGAAGGTATAAGGCCCAACACCACCTTGAGCGACAATCATTGCGCTTCCATTACACAGTCCGTTACAGCTTGGGTCAATAATCATTGAATTAGGATCAATTTCGATTCTGTTGGGTTGATTTATTGTAAAGGGTATGAATTCTGATGGACACTGACCATCACTTGCAAAAGCGAGTAAATCGCCTGCAGGCAGATCTGGAATTGTAATACAATCTCCGCTTCCTGCGCCCACAGTATTGTTGTCCAAATCAAAAATAGTGTAGAAAAAATTATTTGCGGCGATGGTACCTCCTGATGCTTGAACAGTTACTTGTCCAGTCGTTTCACCAAAACAAGCAATTGGATCAATACTTTTGATATCTACTAGAATAGAGGGAGGGTCCAATAAATTGAAACAAGTGTCTATAGCACATGGACCATCGGATATAGTCACACAATATTCTGCAGCTGGAACAGAAAACAAGGTGTTTCCAGTTTCTGTTTGGTTTTCCCAAGCAAATGTAGGATTGCCGGATCCTCCTGTTACCGTTAAGGAAACGATCCCATCACTTAATTCAGGGCAACTTGGAGAAGTGAGATTTTCAGTAACCGATAAGGCCAATCCTGGGGCAAGAACAATAGATTGCATATCTGAGATGCAATTCTGATCCAAATCTTCAACTTGGACATAATAAGTACCGGGACCAACATCACAAACAATTTGTTCGTTACTGAACGGATTCATATTGGCATCATACCATTGAATCCCAAAATTATTACCTCCTGTTAAAATCTGAACAGTTATTTTACCATCTGTTGAATTGGGGCAGCTTATCGTTTGAATGATTCCTGGATTTATTTGTAATGATCCGCCATCTACTAAAGTCACACATAGAGAATCTTGACAGCCGTTATCATCGGTCACGGTGGCACAGTATATCCCTCCGCCTAAATTTTCTTTCATAGAGTTCATATCTCCATCATTCCATAAAAAACTGTAACCAGGTGTTCCACCCATTGCGCCAAGAGAAATGGAACCATCCGATCCATTGCAAGTAGGGGCTGAGGTAAGTTCCGACATGATCAATGTATCGGGCTGTCCAATGGTCAATTCTTCAAATATCTGACAACCAAAATCTATATCCGTAGCAAACATGGTATAATCACCAGGACATAAGTCAGGGTTTTCATAAATCTCATTAGCGATATTGATACCACCAAAGACTAGATTGGATTGATCATCAAACAAAGCAAATTGATATTTGTCAGATCCTCCACTTGGTGTTACACGTACAAAACCATCACAGCTTCCATAACAGCTTGTAGGCATGGTTTCTATGACCATAGTGAGATTAGCTTCGGCAGGAACAAAAATGGAGTCAATAGGGGAGAGACAATTTGGTATGGCATAATCCTCCACTTGAAAATAGTACCATCCTTCAGATGCCATCGAGTTGAAAGGACTTGTTCCAGCGAAAGTGCCTTGTGGTGTAATGAATTTATAATCATTTCCTCCTGTTCCACCAGGAGTTCCACCAGAAGCTATTAGCTCTACGAACCCATCAGATCCACCCGGGCAGGAGGTTCCACTTAAGAGATTAGCATCAGTCTTTAGAGTATCAATTTCGAGCGTTTCTGTTGCAACGACTCGACAGCCAAAACCATCGGTAACCGTTACGGAGTATTCTCCAGGACCTAGGTCATCAATAGAATTTTGGTTAAATTCAAAATTGGACCACGCTTCAAAGTAGGGTTCGCCTATGCCGTTAATTTGATCAATAATAACTTCACCATCTTCTCTTCCTACACAGGTCGGATTAACAGAACTTAAAAATACCTCTAAAGGAGGAGCATTTAATACTTGAATATTAATGACTTCCATGGATCCAGATGCATCCGTTACATTTACGGTGTAAATCCCCGTACTTAAGTCACCTATGGAGACAATTTCTCCTTCAGCCGCGCTTCCCGATTCGGCGTTCATGGTCCAGTCATATGGCGCTGTTCCACCACACATTGAAAAACTGATCGAACCATCTGTAGTTCCATTAGGGGTACTACATTGTGATCCATTAATCGTTAGAGAATTACAACCAACGGTATAAAAGCCAACATTCGTGATGAAATCATCCAATGTACAGATCACACCCTCGTTTGGATTTTCATCGGTTATAGATGCAGCCACTTCGATGGCAACCACATTATCTGTTATTGTAATCGTAGAAGACTCGCCAGGATCCCCAATTACATTGAAACAAAAAGATACAATCTCAGTACCATCCGGTAGGCAAACGCCATTTAAATTTTGATTGAAATAAATAATCCCGATGTTTCCATTAGCAACATCAGTCAAATTACAGCTAGTAACTGGATCAAAACTCGGTAAATTACTAGGATCCAACTTTTGAGTAAATTGAATTATATTAGGATCAAAAGTAATGGTAAATTGAAATGAGATAATTTCTAGAAAATTATTTACAATCAAGGGAATACAGATTTCAGTTCCCACATCAGCATCCAATATATTTTGAAAGTCAAACTCTACCATCCAATCAATTTCATCGCAAGCATCCACTAAATGACAATCGTCATCTTGAGAATATGATAACTTAGGACTTAAACAAAAAATAATCGCAACACACAAATACAAAACGTATCCCTTCAAAACATTCACTTGACTAAAAAGTTTAATTTAAAAAATACTGAAAATCAGCAGCAAAAATAGCGATTAGCACCGATGAATTGCTCATTTTCGTTTAGTTTTTGTTTTAACGAAAACCTAAAATTTATATTATCAATTAAAAGACAATCCACAAAACCATTTCTTACTTTAATAAGAGTATAAATTTACCTAATTCGCTGCTTGAAAAACGGTTTTTCCTTTGACCAAAGTGCGACTTATATGATCACTCCCAAATGCATAGGGCAAGTAAGCCAAGGACGATACGTTTTTAGTAATAATTAGATTGGCATATTTGCCTCTCGTGATGCTCCCATAGTCATCTTCAATTTCCATGGCATAGGCACCATTCATAGTGATCGCATTAATTGCTTCTTCGGGAGTAAGTTTCATTTTGATGCAGGCAAGAGACAACAAAAATGGAATTTTTCCTGAAGGTGTAGAACCGGGATTGTAATCACTGGCAAGGCAAATACCCAGTCCATTATCGATCATCTTCCGTGCTGGAGCATAAGGAATATTTAAGAAAAACGAACATGAAGGAAGCAAAGTAGGGATGGTGTTACTCTTTTTAAGCGCTTCGATCTCGTTATCACCGATTTGTTCTAAATGATCGACGGAGACAGCATTATTTTTTATTCCTACTTGAACACCACCAGAATTGCCGAGCTCATTGGCATGTATTTTGGCCTTTAGGCCGAATTTAGCACCTGCTTTCAAAATTTGATCTGTTTCTTCAACGGTATAGAATCCAGTATCACAAAAAACATCGATATAATCCGCCAACTGATGATCGGCGATGTATGGAAGCATTTTATTAATGATAATATCGATATATACTTCACGATTATCCTTATAAATCGTAGGAATGGCATGAGCACCCAAAAAATTTGCTTTTATGGGTAAGTCATATACGTTCTTTAAACGTTGAATGACGCGAAGCATTTTAATTTCGCTTTCAAAGCTTAAGCCATATCCACTTTTTATTTCAATAGCTCCTGTACCAAAAGCCATGACCTCTTCTAGTCGTTTGGAAGCGGATTCAAATAGCTCATCTTCAGATGTATTTGCCAGTTTTTTGGCCGAATTTAAAATACCTCCACCACTCGCTGCGATTTCCTCGTAACTAACTCCTTTTATTCTTTGAACAAACTCCTTTTCTCTGCTCGATGCAAAAACAATATGGGTATGAGAATCACACCACGAAGGGAGGACAATTGATCCAGTCGCATCAATAATTTCATCGGCACGCTCTGGACATTCGGCCATCGAGCCGAAATCTTCTAAACGACCATTCTCAATAAGAATGTATGCCTCATCAATTTGGTTTAAAACGGACAAAGCCTCACCCTTTAAAAAAGAGTGAGACTTATCTTGAATCCCGCAAAGGGATTTTATATTTTTTATCAATGTACTAGCCATGCTGCAAATTTAACAACTACTGTACAATTGCATCGATGCCGAATTGATTTTTAAGAATATCTCTGAATCCATTAGCTTCATCTTGATTTTTGAATTCGCCCATCATTACTTTGTAAATCACCTGTCCCTCACGATAATCGTTCAAGACAATAATTGGTTCGGCAAATTGCTCCCTGATCTCATTCACTTTATTGAACGCATTTTGATGATCATCAAAAACTCCTAATTGGATTCTATATGTCCGATTTTTATTAAATGTTCGATACTTGTTGATATCAAAGGATTCCAATCCAAATTCTTCCGCCTCTGGGGTAGTGGTTTTTTTAGGTGAAGCGCTAGGTTTCGAATTGATAGAATTTTTGAAAACCTTTCTGTTGATGTCAGAATTATGAACTTGCAATAGATTCAGCATTTTATTAGGAGGCATAGTTTCTTCAACTCTTTCCAATAATTGACCTTGAGAATTAAAAATCAACAATGTCGGCAAGTACTGAACATCATATTTATTTTTAAGATCAAATCCTGTCTTTTCATCAATGTCTACTTTAATCGCGATATAGTTATCATTTAATGCCTTAACTACCTCACGATCATTGAACGTTGTTTGGTCCATCCACTTACATGGAAGGCACCAACTGGCATAGAAGTCAATCAATAATAGCTTGCCCTCATTTCGTGCCATTTGTTGTGCATCTTCAAAGGCCCCTGGAAAGAAATTTGCTTTGGTGGCTTCGGAGGATATTGGCTTGTTTGAGTAACTTTTTGTAGAAACAAAACTGAAGAGTAAAAATAAAAACCCAATACTCTTCATAAAATTAGTTCGGTTGACTGAGATATTCATATGATTAAATTTATTCAATTATAAATTGCTGATTATGTGTGGTTAAGGAAAAGCAAAACCTGTACCAAAGCGTTTTGAGACTGTTGTATGAACTTATAATGTTTTGATATTATACTTTGTAGTAAGTTGTAAATTGTTGTTAATTAGTGTTTTATAAATTTTTATTTATATAAATGTTAAAATTCCTCTAGATTTGATCTTTAACAGTCTTTAGATGATCAAGCAAATTTTATTACCTTCATCGCAATTTTAAAATAACTCCCGATGTCAAGGAATTTAGTAAAAATCTCAGGTGTTAATAGTTATGTGCCCAAAGGCATTTTAACCAATCATGACTTGGAGAAAATGGTTGATACCAATGATGAATGGATAGTTTCTAGGACAGGTATCAAACAACGTCATATTTTAAAAGAAGAGGGCAAAGCGACCTCCGATATGGCAACTGAAGCGGTAAAAGGATTGTTGACCAAAACAAATACTTCACCTGACGAGATTGATTTGGTGATCTGTGCAACAATTACTCCTGACATGAAGTTTCCTGATACTGCCAATACCCTTTGTGATAAAGTCGGAATAAATAATGCATTTGGTTTTGATATCAATGCTGCCTGTTCTGGCTTTCTCTATGCTCTCACCACTGGAGCAAAATTTGTAGAATCTGGCTCCCACAAAAAAGTAATCGTTGTAGGGATAGACATGATGAGTTCCATTATAGATTATACTGACCGAACCACCTGTATTATTTTCGGCGATGGAGGTGGTGCCGTTTTATTAGAAGCAAATGACGAACCATATGGGATTTTGGATTCTTATTTCAAGGGAGATGGATCGGGCAGAAAGCACTTGCATCTGAAAGCAGGAGGATCTGCAATGCCTACATCAGAACAAACAGTCAAGGATAACTTGCACTATGTGTACCAAGAAGGAAAACATGTTTTTAAGCGTGCGGTTTCTGGAATGGTAGATACCATTAAAGTAGTGCTGGAAAGAAATAATCTAAGCAATGATGATATTGATTGGCTGGTCCCACATCAGGCAAATATGAGAATTATTAATTCGGTCGCTGGAATGTTGGATTTTCCGGAAGAAAAAGTCATTATCAACATACAAAATTACGGGAATACAACCGCTGGGACTTTACCGCTGTGTTTGGCTGATTTTGAACATCAATTTAAAAAAGGAGATAAAATACTTCTGACCGCTTTTGGTGGTGGTTTTACCTGGGGGACTACACTTTTAACCTGGGCTTATTAATTTGATTTTTGGTCAATTATAGCGACTTCCGTCGAATGAAATTGCAGTATTTTAATAACTTTGCGCTAATAAAAAATGTCAAATGGCAAATACTTCTGAAATAAGAAATGGATTATGTATCGAGTTCAAGAATGATATTTATTCTGTTGTTGAATTTTTACATGTTAAACCTGGAAAAGGACCGGCTTTTGTGCGTACCAAACTGAAAAGTTTGACCAATGGTAAAATTATAGACAATACCTTTCCCTCTAGTCACAAAATTGATGTTGTACGAGTAGAGCGGAGAAAATATCAGTTTTTGTATAAAGATGATCAAGGATTCAACTTTATGGAAACAGAAACCTACGAGCAAGTTTCGATTGATGAAAAAATGATCGAACAACCTAAATTGCTTAAAGAAGGAATGATGATTGAAATTTTATTTCATGCCGAAAATGAAACCCCATTGACAATCGATCTCCCTCAATACGTGACGTACGAAATAACTTATACCGAACCAGGTTTACGAGGAGACACCGCCACAAATGTGACAAAACCCGCTACCATAGAGACAGGAGCTGAAATTAGAGTTCCAATTTTTATTAATGAAGGCGATAAAATCAAAGTAGATACTAGATCTGCGTCTTATGTTGAACGAGTTAAATAAGGACTTATGAATAACAAAGAAATACATGAGCTCATAAAATTGGTCAGTAAATCTAATCTGACAGAATTTAAAATGAAAAATGGCGATTTTGAAGTTTCCATTCGTACAAAAAAATATAGTAAGGAAAGCACAGGTGCCAAAATGATTGCTGCTCCACAAATCATGCCTGTTGGAAGCTCTTATGCTCCTGTCGCACCAGCTGCGACAGAAACACCTGCAACTCCTGCTCCGGTTGCGAAGAAAGAAGAAAGTTCTGATACTCCAGATACCAGTAATTTGGTAGAAATTAAATCTCCAATTGTTGGAACGTTTTATCGATCTGCTTCACCGGATAAACCACCCTATGTTAAGATAGGCGATTCTGTAACTCCTGACTCCATAGTTTGTATTGTGGAAGCTATGAAATTATTCAACGAAATTGAAAGTGAAGTAACTGGGAAGATTGTCAAAGTTATGGTCGAAGACGCTTCACCTGTTGAATATGATCAAGTATTATATTTGGTTGATCCTAAAGGCTAATCGCCTAATCTTTCATTCCATAAGTATCATCGATGTTTAATAAAATATTAATTGCCAATCGAGGAGAAATTGCACTTCGAATTATAAGAACTTGCAAAGAAATGGGCGTCAAAACTGTTGCCGTCTATAGCAAAGCTGATAAAGATTCTTTGCATGTACGCTTCGCCGATGAAGCTGTTTGTATCGGACCCGCTCAATCATCCGAATCATACCTTAATGTTCCACGAATCATGGCAGCGGTTGAAATTACTAACGCCGATGCCGTTCATCCAGGTTATGGTTTTTTGGCCGAAAATGCTGACTTTGCCGAAGTATGTACTGAATATGGGGTGAAATTTATCGGTCCTAGTCCTCAAATGATACGTCAAATGGGTGATAAAATTACCGCTAAGGAAACAATGATTAAGGCTGGCGTTCCTGTGGTTCCAGGTTCCGGTGGATTAATACCTGACATTGAAGCTGGAAAAAAGATCGCCAAAGAAGTGGGATACCCCATAATATTAAAAGCCACAGCAGGTGGTGGAGGTAAAGGAATGAGAGTGATGTGGTCCGAAGAAGAGTTTGAATCACAATGGAACATGGCTCGAAACGAGGCAAAAGCTTCTTTTGGGAATGATGGCATGTATATTGAAAAATTTATTGAAGAGCCACGTCATATTGAATTTCAAATTATTGGGGATCAACACGGAAATGTGGTTCACCTTTCCGAAAGAGATTGCTCCATTCAAAGACGTCATCAAAAATTAGTGGAAGAATGTCCTTCACCGTTCATGACAAAACCACTCAGAAAAAAAATGGGTGAGGCAGCAATCAATGCTGGAAAGTCTATAAACTATGAAGGCGTGGGCACGGTAGAATTTTTAGTGGACAAATACAAGAATTTCTATTTCATGGAAATGAATACAAGAATTCAAGTGGAGCATCCTGTTACCGAAGAAGTGATCGATCATGATTTGATTAAAGAGCAAATAAAAGTTGCTGCCGGTGATAAAATAGCAGGAAAGAATTATTTGCCTACAATGCATGCAATTGAATGCAGAATAAATGCTGAGGATCCCTTTAATGATTTTAGACCTAGTCCTGGTAATATAACCTCCTTTCATAGTGCCAAAGGACATGGAGTTCGCGTTGATACTCATGTATATGCGGGGTATAAAGTTCCACCATATTACGATTCTATGATCGCCAAATTGATCTGTAGAGCTCAAACTAGAGAAGAGTGTATTACAAAAATGGAAAGAGCTCTCGATGAATTTATCGTTGAAGGAGTCAAAACTACGGTCCCATTTCATAAACAATTGATGCGTAACGAGGATTTTAGAAATGGAAATTTCCACACAGGATTCTTAGCTGAGTTTGAATTGAAACCTGAGAAGGACTAAGATTAAATAATATATCAGAACATGACTGGATTCTGGCGCTTGTTTTCTCAAATCAAACATTACAAGCGTAATGTGATATTGAGTATTATTGCCAATATTCTAACCGCAGTATTTACGGTCATCAGTATTCCCTTAGTTATTCCCTTTTTTCAAATATTATTTAATCTCGAACCTGCCAATTTATCTCAGCCTGGCTTGGATGCAGGCTTGGACGAGAGGATCAAATACGAGTTTTCTTCCATTATTGCCAATAATGATCGACAAACCGCATTGCTGATCATGTGTATCATTATTGTTGCTGCTTTTTTTCTTAAAAATTTGTTTCGATACCTCGCACTTTTTTTCATGGCACCTGTACGGAATGGTATTGTGAGAGATTTGCGGGATAAGTTGTTTTCCAAATTTTTATACTTGCCACTTTCTTTTTATTCAGAAGAAAAAAAAGGAGATCTCATGGCGAGAATGACCGCTGATGTGCAAGAAATTGAATGGAGTATTTTAAATGTGATAGAAGTCATTTTTAAAGCTCCTCTGATTATTATTGGAAGTGTTTGTATCATGCTTTATATGAGTCTCAAATTGACGCTTTTTGTTTTTGTACTCATGCTGTTTACCATTTTTATTATTGGAACAATTTCTAAGGCGCTTAAGAAAAATTCGATGAAGGCGCAAAAACGCCTCGCCAATATAAATTCAATAACCGATGAAACGATATCAGGATTGAGAATCGTCAAAGGATTTAATGCTCAGGAGTATCAAAAAGAAAAATTTAGCATTGAAAACGAAGCGTATAAAAATGTCCTAACCCGACTACTGTGGCGTCGCGATGTTTCTTCGCCTTTGTCAGAATTTTTGGGTATTTCGGTCGTCGCTGTTTTATTGTGGTATGGATCTAATTTGGTTTTTCAAAATCAACTAGGTCCTGAAACTTTCTTCGCATTTGTTTTTGCTTTTTATCAAGTGATTGAACCCACTAAGTCATTTTCTAATGCTTTTTATAATATTCAAAAAGGATTGGCAGCATTATCGAGGGTGGATGAAATAATTGATACTCCGGATGGTATTATTCAATCACAAAAACAACAGGAAGAAGCTAGATTTAATCAAAGTATTCACTTTGAAAATATTAGTTTCCAATACGACGATAATACTCCCGTTTTGCGTAACATCAATTTGGAAATATTAAAAGGAGATTTTGTCGCTTTAGTGGGAGCATCAGGTGGAGGTAAGTCTACGCTGGTCGATTTACTTCCTAGATTCATTGGCGCATATGAAGGAACGATTAAATTGGATGGGACTAATATTGAATCCTTTAAATTATCTTCGCTTCGTTCTTTGTTTGGGATTGTATCTCAAGATTCCGTACTTTTTAATGATACAGTGTATAACAATATTCTCTTTGGACGAAAGTCCCATACGGAAGAAGATATTATCAAGGCGGCAAAAATTGCCAATGCCCACGACTTCATTTCTGAATTACCCAATGGTTATCAAACCAATATAGGAGACAGAGGGGTCAAGCTGAGTGGTGGTCAACGTCAAAGACTGAATATTTCAAGGGCTGTACTATCCAATCCCCCTATACTCATTCTCGATGAGGCAACTTCTGCATTGGATACTGAAAGTGAAAAGCAAGTTCAAATGGCGCTGGAAAATGTAATGAAAAGTCGAACCGCCATAGTCATCGCACATCGCTTATCTACCATTCAAAAAGCAAATAAAATAATTGTGATGAACGATGGTGAAATAGTCGAACAAGGAACACATCAGACGCTTTTGCAAAAAGGAGCCTACTATAGTAAGTTGGTTAAAATGCAAAATGTGTAGGGCTGCTACCGTTCTTAAGTGTCATTTTAAAAATGCATTTACTATCTTTAAGGAGAAATTTTCAAAATATGAGAAATACCTTTGCTATTCTTTGCTTTATACTATGTTCGACCCACGAATTATTTGCTCAGATAACGATAACCAATGATATTTTTCCAGTAGAAGGTGATACTCTTTCGACGATCATTGATAATGGTGTGGAGAATCTAGATTTGCAATCTGCAGGAGCTGACCAATATTGGGACTTCTCATTGTTAGAAGCCGCTTTTATGCAAAATTTAGAATTTAAAAATGCAGAAGAAGCCACATATTTTGAACAATATCCAACTGCGGAATTATTTACAACTACCGTGAATGGTGATGAAGTGTATTATAAATCCAATTCATCGACTATGTTAGAGATCGGCCGATCTACAGAAAATCCTTTTGGTGATGCTTTTGAAGTTTTTATAGAATTTGAAGAAGCCGCTTTGTATAGAAGAGCACCATTTTCTTATGGTGATGATTTTGAATCGGATTCCAAATCCACGATTACATTTGCAGGTTCAGAATTGCCTGATTCCCTGGTGGCAAATTTGCCCATTGTTCCAGACTCGATAAGAATATCAATTGAGGAAACTAGATTTGATACGATCGACGCTTGGGGAACGCTCTTGTTGCCAGGAGGTGAATTTGAAGTTTTGCGAGAGCGTACTCACATTGTAAGATTTACCTCGATTTCAGCATTGACTTTTATAGGTTGGATAGAAATTGATCCTGCTACTTTGGGTGGTCTCGGCGCTTTCTTCGGAGAGTCGGATATATATAGATACAATTTTTATACAGATCAGTTCAAGGAAATAGCAGCGACTGTAAATTTAGATGAGGATGGCTTGGCGACTTCCGTCGAATATGCCTCTTTGGGGATTGTTTTATCTTCTGGAGTAGTATTGCCAGATCAGAAAGAAGTAATTTCTTATCCCAATCCAAGTTACGGTGAAGTGAAGTTTCAGTTTATTAATATGGGTAAGGGACCTTTTAGGATTGATATTCGTAATATTATTGGTAAGAGCTTGCATTCAGAAACTCATAATTTGGAAAAGGAGCAGTTAGTGAAAATGAATTTGGCTCATCTCCAAAAAGGAACTTATATCTATTCTATCTACGACGATAAAGGTCAAAAACTTATGACAAAGCGAATCGTATTAATGAATCCTTGATCAAGTACTAATCTAACAATTTATTTTCTAAGGCAATACGGACTAAACCAGCAGTATTCCTTGCATTCAATTTGTTGAGCAAGTTAGAACGATGAGACTCGACTGTTTTGAGACTGATAAATAATTTATCCGCAATTTCTTGAGTCGTGTGTTCTTGCATGATAAGAGTGAGCACTTCTTTTTCTCGGCGTGAGATTTTTGGAAAAAAACTAGTTTTTGTATTCGATTCTTTTCGTTGCTTCATCAGACCTTTCATGATGGTATTGGTCACATCGTTGCTAAAATATGTTTGTCCATCACAAATCGTATGAATTGCCTTTAACAATTCTTCTCGACCAGTATTTTTGAGTATGTATCCCTGCGCTCCATTATTCAGTATTTCGGTGACAAAGCTTTCTTCGTTAAACATGGAAATTGCGAGTATTTTAACCGAAGGATGGCTGGATAAAACCTTTTTGCTTACTTCGATGCCTGTCATGTCTGGTAAGTTGATATCCAGCAAAATAATGTCAGGTTCTTGCTGTTCAAGAAAGTCCAAAACAGCTTGCCCATTGTAACATCTTCCAATAACTTCTATGTCTTTCTCATTTTTTAAAATGGATTCTATACCATCCACAAACATGGCGTGATCATCGGCAACTAAAATTCGAATCATGGTCTTATTTATATAATTATTTAAAAAATGCCTGCAGTAGTGATTTTATAACATATTGTTCATCCCTGTACAATTCATTGAAAATTATCTCATCAACTTTTTCTCAGGCCAAAGCTAAAGCTGTGAATTTCTAAATGAGTTTCGATCGGAATTACAAGCACTTACAAATCATTTCAGCATTGGTTTTTAAATCACTTCATTTCAAGAATATTGGAGCTACTAAGATATTTGCAATCTACTAAACAAAGTAAGGGAAAACCACTAATTAACAAATTGGGTGTTTTCATTGATGTCATGATGATTGAATGAATGCATCTTTATAAGGTAAATAAACATAATTACTTAGTGATCAACCTCAGAAAAATTGAAACCTTAAAAGCTACCTTATCACAAGGTTCTTATGTTTTATGTTCACTGTTACTCATATTATCAACATTTGCTGATCAAATGTATGCATTCGTTGAGCAAGAAAATCCTCTGTCTGAAATTACCCAAAATCGCCCTGTGGAATCTTGCTTGAACGTAAATAATTTACCCTTGGTTAAGGTAAATAAAAATCTTACGACCCCGTTGCCTTTATTGGTGGCTAATTGGTTCGGCGATAATTTTGATAGTAGTTTAGTTTTTCAGCAATACGAGAGTTGGGAAGGGACAGGTAAGATATTTGGAGATACAAACCTTTTGAAACCCTAAAAATTGTCAATTATGACACCTTGTCCGACCCGACTCAAGTATTGCGATTTGAAAAGAAAAAAAATATTCTAAGATAAATACTCATTGGGATTGACTATTGCATAAAAGAAAACGCTCATAACGATGAGGGTTTTCTTTTTTTTATACATTTACTACTGAAGTGAATTAATATTATAGCTAATACTGAGAACTTAGAAAGGAGCTTCAATATGAACAACAAGCTCTTGCAAATCATTTTAACTTACTTCAAGATTCTAAATCAAGAAAATGAAATATTTTTTAGTCTTCCTGAAGCGAATATTTAGTGTCATAATCCTCATTGTTTTAATTGCTTGGGTTCTATTTACTGCCGGAATAGGAAATAAATCCTTTGAATATAAAAATGGATTTAGTCATCTTAATCTTGATGGTAGAGGCATTAGAATTTTCCAAAAAGGAAATGGAAAGGATGTTCTTTTTGTACATGGTACACCAGGGTCGATTGAAGATTGGAAATATCAAATAGACGCATTATCTGGTCAATACAGAGTGACAGCCTTTGATCGTCCGGGTCATGGGTACAGCTCGCCCGAGAACTATGATTACCACCTAGAAGAAAACGCAGCATTGATCCGAGAACTAATAAATCATTTAGAATTGAAGGACCCACTACTCGTCGGTCATTCTTATGGAGGATCAAGCCTGGCTAATTTCGCGACAAGCGAAAAAAATGTTGAATATGATATCGTAATCATAGATTCTCCTTTGTATAATTATGAACCGACTATTATTTATCGGTGTTTAAGTCTACCTTTTGTAGGAAAGGCACTGGCACTCTTAGCAAATTACACCATTGCAAAAGGGCAAATAGAAAATGGAATTAAAGAAGTCTTGTCAAATACTTCTGATGATCAATTGAATCAAATAACGAAGGAGAGAACGACCATTTGGCTGCAGCCGAAAGTCTTATATAGTAAATCCAATGAGTCAATACATTATCAAGGAGACTTAGATAAAATAAGTAAGAAATACTCTAGTATAAAATCTAAGATCACCTTAATAACTGGTGAAGAAAATCAAGGAAACTTCAGTATGGATTCCAAAAAATTTAAAGAAGATCTGCCATCATGTGAATTAAAGATCATTAAAAATACTGGACATTATATTCAATTGGAAGCACACGACAAAGTGAATTTTATTTTGCAAGAACTACTTGAAGAGAAGTCAAATTCGCGCCAAGCGAAATAATATATGAAAAATATTTATCTACATATCCTACTGTTGTTTGTTTGGCTACCTTGCTTATCACAGGTTAATATCGACTCTTCCTACAGTTTAGTTCAATTGGAGGATTTTCTTGAACAAGCTCGAGAAAATCAAAGTCATCAAGAATTGGCAGATACTTATTTTTTATTAGCTGATTATGAAGAAAGCATTAATAGTGATTTTCAAAAATCTTTTGAATATTATACTCGTAGTTTAGATTATTATAAAATCGGAAATAATATTGAGCAGATTCATAAAATCAAAAAGAGAATAGCTGAAAGGTATCTCATCTCAGATCTGTATACCGAGGCTATAAATATTTATGAAGAATTGTTGAATTACTATAGAGGTGATGAACATTTGCGAGAAAGGACTTATCTGTTTTCAGATTTGAGTAAAGTATATCGAAAACAAGGTGATCTCGAAAAGGAATATTTCTATCTCAATAAATCTCTTGAACTCAATAAGGTACTTCAGGACACTCTGCTGGAAGTGGAATTTTTGTTTGATAAAATCCAAAATTATGAAACCTTAAGCGAATTGGATAGTGCAATCGTTTTATCATTTACTGCCTTTCGTCTGAGCAAGCAAATTGAACATCGTGAGAATATTAGTCTTTCACTTTTTCATATTGCTGACCTAAATCGCAAAAAAAGACGGTTTAAACGTGCAATAAAATATTTTAAACAAAGTGAAAATTATTTGTCCTCTAAACCATACAATGAAAGTCGCCTTAATTTATATCGAGAATTATCCAAATGTTACCACCAATTGAATCAGTACGATACCGCGTATGTTTATTCTGTATTATATGCCACTCTGAACGATAGTATATTGAATCAAGGACGTCAGGAATCCATGAATAATTTGACAATAAAATATGAAACAAGAGAAACCAAAAACGAAATCAAACTTTTAGAACAAGAGAAAAAATATTCGGAACAAACAAACAAGCAACAACGCCGAGCGCTTTATGTTTTGACCGGCGGTTTGGTCTTAGTTCTTTTATTGATGTATTATTTTATCCGTTTTTATTCTCAAAAAATTAAAGCTGGGAATATTATTAATCTTCAAAAAGAAGAGATTAATCAGCGAAAAATAAGAGAGCTTGAGGACGAGATGAAAATTAACAGTATGCAATCGATGATTGAAGGACAAGAAATTGAAAGAGAAAGAATCGCGAAGGATTTACACGATAGCCTGGGAGGTATGTTATCCAGTATCAAACTTCAATTTGAAAGTGCAAAGTATAAGGACAAGGCAATCACCAAAAGTAAAGATTATAATCGGGCAACCAATATGTTGGATAATGCAGTGAATGAGGTTCGAAATATTTCTAGAAACCTTCAACCTTCTTCTTTAAAAGAATTGGGCCTGGTTCCAGCAATCAAAGATTTAATTAATCGCTTTGAAAGTGATATTTATCCTGACATTGATTTGCAATGTTACAATATTCCGAAGCACTTGGATAAAATGATTTCTCTTTCAATCTATCGTATCATTCAAGAAATGTTACATAACACAATTAAACACGCAAATGCTTCAGAAATTCTAATCCAAATCAATCGTGAAGGAGATGAGTTGGTGATTCATTTTGAAGATGATGGAGTTGGATTTGATATCAATAATTTAAGAAAGCGAGGAATGGGTCTCGAAAATATTGAATCAAGAGTTAATTATTTGAAAGGAACATTATCCATTGATTCCGAAATAGGCAAGGGGAGTTCCTTTGTAATTCATGTCAAATATTAAATGATGAATGGTGAAGCCGTTTGGACAATTCCTAGCCCCTTGCAAAGCATTCATCACCCTTTGTTGGAGAGGTATCGAGTCAATTTATCCATTAAAAGAGAGGATTTGATTCACCACACTATTTCTGGAAACAAATGGCGTAAGCTAAAATACAACTTGATTCATGCGCGCAAGCGTGGAGTGAATCTGCTGATCACTTTTGGTGGGGCCTTTTCAAATCACATTTATTCTACAGCGGCAGCTTGCAAATATTTTAATTTGCCTTTGTTGATTTATCTACGTGGAGATCATATTGATACCCACAACCCGACGCTAAATTTTGTGCAGGCTCATGGTGCAAAAATTCGTTTGTTAAGTCGAGAAGAATATAGGCTAAAAGACAGCGATCGCTTCTTAAAAGAAATAAAAAATGAATTTCCGAATGCGCTGATTGTTCCTGAAGGGGGAAGTAATTCATTGGCAATTGAGGGCTTAAAGGAATTGGGGCAGGAGTTGACGGTACAAATGGAGCGTAGCTATGATTTCCTGTTGGTGTCAGCAGGAACAGGATGTACTGCAGCTGGGATTATTCAGTCGGTCCCAAATGAGATGAGAATAGAAGTCTATTCGGCTTTGAAAGGAAATTTTTTAATCAAGGATATTCAATCGTATTTGTCGAAAGAATTTAACAATTGGTCTTTGATTCAAGATTTTCATTTTGGGGGCTATGCTAAGACCAACGAATCCCTTATTAATTTTATAAATGAATTTAAGCGGAGTACTTCGATATGTTTAGATCCTATTTATACGGCTAAAGCGATGTATGGATTTTTTGATCGATTACAAAAAGGATCTTATCCCAAAGGATCAAATGTTGTATTTGTACATACCGGTGGCTTGCAAGGGATTAAAGGATACAATTATTTGAATCCCCACTTCCAAATAGTGGATTAAATTATTTTAGTTTTAGGGAAGTCTATACTTTGGAATGTTTATTTAATTTTGAAACATGAAATTAGTAATTGTTGTTGGACATCCAGATAAGGAAAGTTATAATTTCGCCTTGGCTGATGCATATATGAAAGGAGCTGAAGCTTCAGGGGCAAGCGTAGAAAAAATAATATTAAGAGACTTAAGTTTTAATCCAAATTTAGAGTTTGGGTATCGAAAAAGAACTGAACTTGAACCCGATTTGATCCGAAGCCAAGAGATTTTAAAATGGGCTGATCATATTGTATGGATCTACCCAGTTTGGTGGGGTTCAGTTCCTGCAATTCTGAAAGGTTTTATTGACAGAGTCTTTCTTCCTGGTTTTGCCTTTAAGAAAAGAGAAGGATCAATATGGTGGGATAAATATTTTACTGGTAAAACATCCAGAATAATTTGCACTCTGGATCAACCTCCTTGGTATTATAGACTTATTAATAAAAGTCCGAGTCATCACGCAATGACTAAACTAACTATGAATTTTATTGGAGTGAAATCGGTGAAAATAACAAGTATTGGACCACTCAGATTATCGAAAGAAGATTTTAGAAAAAAATGGCTTAGTAAAGTAGAAAAATTAGGACAACAAAATAAATGACCGGACGGATAAGAAGATTAATTTGCCTATTTGATTCTCTGTAAGAATCAAGTGAATTCAATTCTCTAAGATTACTTCTTCAATTGTAGGAGCAAAATGTTGATGTTCCAATTTTAATACTTCCTCAGCAATTTTGTCTGCCTCCCAATCTGGGTCAATCGACAAGGAGAACTGTTGAATGAATTCTCCTTCATCAAATTGTTCGTTCACATAATGGATCGTCAATCCAGTGGTTTTTTCTTGATTATTTTTTACAGCTTCATGAACATGACGACCATACATTCCTTTTCCACCATATTTTGGTAGTAGGGAGGGATGTATATTGATGATCCTTTTTGGAAAAGCTTTTACAAGAAAGGAAGGAATCAAAAGTAAAAATCCCGCCAGGACAATCCACTCTATTTTATTTTCTTCTAAAATATTGAGCACTAAATTTTTATCCTTAAAATCAGATTTTGGAATGTATCGACTTGGAATATCATTCTGAAAGGCATGATCAAATACACCAGCTTTTTTTCGATTGCTGACTATCAAAGCCACAGTAATATTGTCATGATCTTTGAAGTGTTTGATGATCTCTCTGGCATTACTTCCAGAGCCAGAAGCAAAAATAGCAATACGAGGCATGTATTAATTCTTA
>JAHDCZ010000051.1:17260-20785 GCA_020629615.1 Saprospiraceae bacterium | reverse complement strand
GAAATCGCATAATATTTTGCGGTTGTCTCAATGTCGAAAATATCCGATGAGGTAGCCGTTTGTAAGCGATAATGTTCCAACAGTTGAAAGGCTTCTTTGTGATGTCTAAAGAGTGTAGAATCATTAAGTGTTTTTCCTTCTCGAAAGGGTAGGATGTCTGCAATCATCCGATCATTTTTCAAGAAGAATTGTGAGCTGCTCGATTCGCGCTTGACGCGAATACGATGTTCCCAAACAGCAGATTCATCATATTTTACGATGACTCCTTCCCTTCGATTTTGATGCTCTACTAGTATCTTGTCGAAGTGCTCCTCGTAGGCATAAAGGGCAGGAAGTTTATCGTTTACTTTTAAGGAAATGAAATCATACCTTGGGCTGAGTACATCTTCTTTTCGTAGAAATTCATGATATAACCACTCTTTCAAATAAAGACGCGTATGAGGACTTTGAAAAGAAAAGATTTGCATTCTATTCCACGCATTGTCTGCTTGTGTTTTTATTCTAAAGGACCATTTACTTCCTTCGAGATGATCAGTCCAGTCTCCTTTTAATCTAACTTTTACGTCTAGCTCTTTCTTGTTATCGATCAATTTGGCTTTTACCCAATCGTCATCTGCAGTTTGTAAAATTCCCAGTTTTACGGCTTCATCTCGCTTTCGCTTAATTTTAGATTTGGCTTTGGTGTCGAGGTAGAGTTGAGTTACATTTTGTTTGTCTATATAATGAACATTACCTAAACGTTCAATTTTTAAGTCATCAAAAAAAGCTTCTCCCGTTTGACCAGCGTAATAGGGAAAAATTTTAATACTTTTCAAATCTTTGTGATCGGGTACAACAAATCGAATTTCAATTTTTGACCAACCACTTTGATCGCTCAATATTTCTTCATTTTCTTGTACAAGAAAATTGGTGCCATGGTTCCCAGAAGCGGCAAGATAGGATTCTACTCCTTTACTCCATCGCCATACACTGACTCTAAATTCGTCACCCCGCTGAAAGTCATTAATTTCGACTCCCATGCTATATTTGTTTTTTGGATTGACATAACTGGAATATTTACCCGACCGTGATTTTAAATCACTTTGTGTATTTCCGCCGGTATAAACATCATCACCATAAACAAATTTTTCACCATCTACATTTTCAGCATCGCAGATCATGACAAGCTCATCAGGTTTTTCAAGAGGTTTTTTCAGCAATTGAGATATAGCCCATATTGTGAATGCAATAAGAGAAAAGATAACCAGCCATAGCGGATTAAAAGAAAAAGATCGTTTGCGCTGGTCTTTTATGATCATAAAATCAAGGCAGGTTGATCGATAATATTAATTTCAGCTAAAGCGTCCAAATCAAGAATGGCATGCTGTAATCCATTCAATTGCTTCATGTCCTTGACTCTTGTGACAAAACTATAAAACGCTTTTTCTCCTGCAATATCAGCACGATTCAATTCTAAGAAATCTGAGAGCTCAGCAAGTACATTTGATATTTTCTCAACATCTTTCATAGACGTTTTAATATTGATAATCGTCTTGCCTTGGAATCCTTTTTTCTTTTTGGCAATTCTTCCATTGATATAAAGTATCGGTAAGATTAAGGCAAAACTCAAGATCGCCAAGACGGGTTTATTGGCACCTCCTACTAGTCCAAGACCTATAATTAAGAATAGGTAACTCAATTCTTCTGGATCTTTGATCGCTGTTCGAAATCGTACAATGGATAGGGCTCCAACTAATCCAAGTGATAAGGCAATGGAGGATTTTATCACAGTAATAATCAGCATTGTAGCTAAAGCTAAGGGTATAAAGTTACTGGAGAATTTTCTACGATCAGAAATAGCGGTGCCAAATCGGATATAAAACCAACGCACCAAAAAAGATAATAACACTACCACCAAAAAATTGATTAAAAAATCCTTAAGGTCAATGGTTGAGTTAAAATCAGCTAAATACTTTTCAAATTCCAACATAACAAAGTGGACTAGTAAAAAGCCGCTAAGTTAAAGATATGTATAGGAATGCCCGAATAAACCAACCCAAAAAGTCTCGGATGGCATATTCGGGCATTAAACTAAAAATTTATAGACGATTAAAGTGTTCCTCTAATCGCTTGTTCTCTTTCTATGGCTTCAAATAATGCTTTGAAATTTCCTTTGCCAAACGATTTAGCACCTCTTCTTTGAATGATTTCAAAAAACAAGGTAGGTCTATCGTGCAATGGTTTTGTAAAGATTTGAAGCAAATATCCTTCTTCGTCACGATCGATCAGAATATTCAATTTTCTTAAATCCTCTAAATCCTCTTGAATGGTTCCAACACGATCCAAAACATCTTCATAATACACATCTGGAACTCTTAAGAATTCGATACCCCTGTTTCTCAATTCTGCTACGGTGGTACAAATGTCATTGGTCGCAATCGCTACATGTTGAACTCCTGCGCCATTATAAAAATCGAGATATTCATCAATTTGAGATTTTTTCAATCCAGCTGCGGGTTCATTGATTGGAAACTTAATATAACCGTTTCCATTGCTCACCACTTTACTCATCAATGCAGTATACTTGGTGGATATATCCTTGTCGTCAAAAGTAATTAACAATTTAAATCCTAAAACATCTTGGTAGAATTTTACCCATTCGTTCATTTTACCCAACTCTACATTTCCTACCGCATGATCAATGTATTGTAAACCAACAGCTTTTCCATTGGCTGGACTTGTCTTTGCCATAAATCCGGGCATGAAAGGTCCATTATAATTCTTACGCTCGACCAAAGTATGAACAGTATCACCATAAGTCTTTATTCCTGCTAACACAACTTCGCCATCTTCATCATTTAATGTGTAAGGTTCAAACGCAGATTCAGCACCTTTAGCCATGGCCTTATTGTAAGCATCTTTGGCATCATCTACCCAGAGGGCAAGTACCTTCACACCATCTCCATGACGGTGTACATGATCCGCGATTTCATGAGTATTTCTTACAGAAGATGTAATGATAAATCGAATTTTATTCTGAACTAAAACGTAGCTCACTGTTTCCATACTTCCAGTTTCTGGTCCCTTGTATGCCACTAGATCAAAACCAAAGCAGTGTTGATAATATAAAGCAGTTTGTTTGGCATTAGCCACATAGAATTCAACATGATCCGTTCCATTTATGGGGAAAGTATCTTGAATTTCTTGGCTTGTATTTTTTGTTAATGTTTCCATTTGTATGTTATTTAGATTTTGAGAAAATGTGAATTATAGAATTCGAGATATTACTCTCTTGGTATAAAGTCTCATTTTCTTAAGTTCTTATGTTTAGTTATTTAATGTATATTTTTTTAATTATTTTCTTCCTCAGTTCTTCATTTCTAGACAACCCTAAGATGTAATATTGCCCATTCCGATCCCATTGTCCTGTACATCATCGTTGAGCCAGCTCTTATAATAATCAGGGTCCTCGATCATTGCCGCGGTTTCTGTCATTAGGAGCGGTCTAAAGGTGTCGACCATCACAGCCAACTCTTTGGTTTCTTT
>JAHDCZ010000051.1:0-17160 GCA_020629615.1 Saprospiraceae bacterium | reverse complement strand
CCACGCGCAGCAAATGTCTGGTGTACAGGAGGTGGTTGATGTACTCTTCCTGTTATGGGTTCAAAATTATGAATCGAAAAAGCATAAGGATATAAATAACCATCCCATCCCACGACATCAAAGGGATGACTTAAATAGTGATAGGGATAGATATTATCTTGCTTTTGAATTTTTAGAAGAAACTCCCCTTTTTCATCATGTGTTTCTAGCACTTCAGGTTTTCGAATGTCGCGTTCACAAAATGGAGAATGCTCCATCAGTTGACCAAAGCTATTTCGATATCTTTTTGGTGTTACCAAAGGGCTGTAAGATTCTACAATCAACAATCGATTCTCTGATGTATCAAATTGCATCTGATAAATCGTTCCTCGAGGGACGATTAAGTAATCACCATATTCAAAAGGGATGTTGCCATACATGGTTTTTAAGGTACCAGATCCTTCGTGGACAAAAATGCACTCATCAGCATCTGCATTTTTGAAATAGTAATCTGTCATACTTTTTCGAGGGCCTGCCAAAATTACTTTGCAATCCTTGTTTACCAAGACAGCTTTCCTACTTTCCAAATAATCATCTTCGGCAGGGACCGAAAATCCTTTTAGACTTCTATGCTTTAATTGCTTATCATGAATCGTTTTTGGAGCGATCGAGTAGGGCTCTCCAACCTGAACGATCTGAGTCGGTGGATTACAGTGATACAACAAAGATGCGACATCACTAAATCCTTCTGTTGAAAAAAGTTGTTCACTATATAAGCTACCATCTTCTTTTCTAAATTGCGTATGCCGCTTTTGCGGAATTTTACCAAGTTTATAATAATGCATTACTCTTTTTCTAGATTATTAAAAATAGTATTCATTAGCTCTTCTATGAGTCCAAGATCTTTCGGATTGATCCCGGCATAACACGATTTTCTAAATTCATGCGCGATGGGCAAAATCTCTTTTACTTTGGATTTGCCCAAAGCGGTTAAATGGACTTCGAATTTTCGACGATCAAGTTTTCCAGGGATTCGTTGAATGAGTTTTTTTCGACCCAATAAATCTAATATTCGGGTAACCGTTGGAGCATCTTTAAAGGATCGTTTTGCGATTTCAAATTGACTAATCCCATCCTCGTCATTTAGGATCTTTATGATGACCCATTGATCGACAGTGATCCCTGCTTTACGATCCAATAAAATTCTTGAGAAAGATTGCTTCATCTTTTTCGCCGTCTTTTCAACGATAAAGCCAAAAAGCATCTCTTTCGATTCCACTAATTCTACGACATCCATATTTTAGTTGTTATACTAACTATTCGTAAGTTAATAAATATCTTACATTATTTGGATTTTGAAGACGATCGATTGTATAGAATTGCGAATTTTCCTTAAAATCAAACAAACTACATGAATAATTATAGGAGAGGGAGGGCTTTTGCCTTTCGGCGAATGAAAAAGGTCGCAAGCTTTAAAAACTTACGACCTTATGTATTTTAGAGTAATACAGAGCTAAATTTTAAAACTTAAACCCAGCGGTCACTAAAATTTTGCCTCTGGTACCATCAATGGATACAAGATCATTATTTTCTTCTTCTGCAAGCAAAAAAGGAATATATCCTTCCTCTCTTTTAGAAATTTGATATCCTGCATCTAAATAAAAACGATTTTGTCTGATTCCAAAGCCCAAACTGTAGGTTTGGTTGTTTGATTCTGTATCTGCTTCATATGGTGATCCATTAATAGCAATTCCACCACGAATCCGCCATATTTTTATTCCAATTTCCGTACCTAATCTAAAATTGATTGCAGAACCCAACTGAGTATCGATTCCTTGATTGGCTTCAATTTCTTCCGATACAAATGTCGCATCTTTGTAATTAAAAGAATTGTTTTTGTAGTTTAAATATTCAATATCCCCGTTGATAAATCCTCTTAATGGTCCTGCTCGGAGGATGGTTCCCACACTACCGATTGCTTTCCAAGGTGTCGTTATCCGATAATCAAAAGAACCATCTGGAGACATTGCTGTATTTGTATTCAAGCCGTTATCATTATAGGCGTAAGTTAGTGAGGTAGTATAACTATCGTCGACTCCATAAAGTGTAGGAGAGTGCAAAGCCGCTCCGACCCGAATCATTGGTATTGGTTTATAAACAGCTCCTAGTTTTAAGTTGATACCGATTCCAGAAGTGTTTAAAAATTCTGTGAATTCCAAACTATTGAAAAAGGGTATCTCGTCATCTATATCAGATTCCTGATATTCTTTTCTTTCTTCAAATGTGAAAAAAGGAATTCCTAAACTCAGTCCGACATTTATGTTATTATTCAAATTCCCAGCCCAAGCAAAATCTATTTGATTAATCTTACCAGATCTCTTTACATATTGCTCCTTTTGAACATCCTGATTGGGATCTTCAAAATCAGTAATGAAATTTCCATTACTATCTTCATACAGAGCGCCTACATCCCAAGCTAATCCGGATTCAAAATTATCCAAGTTCTCTACAGATCCTTGAAGAACTCCAAGTTCTAAGAATCGCTGAGTAATACTTCCACTATTTTTACCGGCGAAGGAAAATTCATCCGAAAAATCAGCCACTCTACTTAATCCTATCGCAAAATTTGAGGTTTGCCAAGAAGCGGAGTTCAGATTATTACTGAAAACTAATCCAATGTTTTGAATTCCGAAACTTGAACTCGAAGTACTTAAAGGGCTACCGCCTTCTAATGAGGCATCATCAGTATAAGTACTTATTCTAGGAGTAAAAAGAAATTCGGATTTTCTAAAATCAGCCAATCCGGCTGGATTAATATTCAGACTTGCATAGTCGCCTCCCATGGCTCCAAAAGCACCTCCAACACCAAGTGCTCGTGCTGTCGTTTCTGCTTCTAATTGTGAGAATCGTAATGCGTCTGTATAGTTTTGCGCATTCGCCGAAAGGCCAATCATTAGCGCTATAAATGTGATTTGAATTATTCTTGTCATGATATGAAAATTGCGTTTACAATGGGGCAAAAAAAAGGTGGACAACGTATTATCCACCCTTATCTTTTAGCGCTTATTTAAATCTATCTTCCACCTCTCCTTGAAGATCCTCCTCTTGATGATGGTGATTTTGAAGATGATCTGCTGCTTGAACTTCTGGTCGAACTTCTATTGCTGCGACTTGATGAAGATCTTGAAGATCGAGCTTGTGACCTGCCATCTGATCTTCCGCTACTTGCTTTTGATCTTGAACTTGATCTTGAACTTCTGGTCGAGCTTGGAGAACGATCACTTCTTCTCGTGTCTCTATAGTCAGAACGATCACTTCTATCAGAACTTCTGTATCTTCTTGAATCCGAACGTTCTGCTGGACGATCATATCTCTTGGTACGCTTCCGATCGTATATTTTAGATCTTTTTGATGTTCTTGGAGCGTCGGATTTGAATGCACTCGCTGACTGTCCAGCTCGTTCTGTATACCGGTTTCCTCGCGTTGACGTGGCTCCAGTAGTTGCCAAGACCATTGCATCTTGATCTCTATTCGGAATTCTGTACCTCGGGGATGCAGAACGACCATTTGTCGAAGTCCCGACAGACCCCATTCTTCTAGGTCCGTTGTAAGAACCGTTTGGATTAGGGTTAAAGTTATTATTGTTATTGTAAAAATTGTTGTTGGTCACATACACCGGACAGTATCCCTGATTGTAGAATCCATTGCCCCATCCGTAGTTGAAATTATTCCAACCATAGTAGTTACCCCAAGCATCCCAGCTATTCCATCCCCAAGGGCTATAAGCTCTTCTGAATCTTCTATATGGATTGAAGTTTCCAAAACTTATATAGATCGAGTTTCCACCGAAGAATGCATTGTTACCCCAAGTGTTGTAAGGATTATAATATCCGCTGTTTACATAACATGGATCGTAGTAACCAAATCCGCGATAGCTTCTACGGAATCTTCTGATCCTTGAAGAGTATCGATAAGCATCATACTCATCATAGTATGCAGACTCGTCATCATAATACTCATATTCATCATCATCGTAGTCTCCGTAATCGTCATCATCATAAGAATAAATTGCTTCGTCAGTTTCTGGATCATAATATAGATCGTCAAACTGCGCCTGTAATCCTGTTCCTAGGAACAAAATCGCTAGTAGGAAGCTGAGGTTTTTGATATTGAATTTAGTTTTCATAAGCTAAAAGTTTAAGCGTAATATAAATCATCTCTCTTACAATGATCTTCTGCAATTTATTACTTTTGTATCTATATTTTAGTTAAGAGAGTTTTAAAGTTTTTTAAATTTCATTCATTCAATTTCAAGAATGTATTCATAATAAAAGACGATAATTCTCCTTAAGAAGTTCGATTCTAACTATTATTAGCATTTTTTTAACTAAAACTCACTGATTATCAATGGCTAAGGAAATAACGAGCCGGTCTGAGAACTATTCTCAATGGTATCTAGATATAGTAAGGAAAGCGGGCCTAGCAGACAATTCTGCAGTTCGTGGTTGCATGGTCATTAAGCCCACGGGATTTGCCATTTGGGAAAACATGAAAGCGCAACTTGATCAGATGTTCAAGGACACAGGTCATGTCAATGCTTATTTCCCTTTGTTTATACCTAAAAGTTTCTTGAGTAAAGAAGCCGATCATGTAGAGGGATTTGCCAAAGAATGTGCGGTGGTAACGCACCATCGCTTAATGAATAATCCAGAAGGTTCAGGGGTGGTTGTTGATCCAAGTGCCAAATTAGAGGAAGAATTGATCGTCCGACCCACTTCGGAAACTATTATTTGGAATACATACAAAGATTGGATACAATCTTATAGAGATTTACCCTTATTAATTAATCAATGGGCCAATGTGGTTCGGTGGGAAATGCGTACGCGTCCCTTTTTACGTACGGCTGAGTTTTTATGGCAAGAAGGTCATACAGCTCACGCATCAAAAGAAGAAGCGATCCAAGAAGCCGAATTGATACATGAGGTCTATGCTCGATTTGCTGAGGACTATATGGCGATGCCTGTCATAAAAGGTCGTAAAACTGAAAGTGAACGATTTGCTGGGGCAGATGATACCTTTACTATAGAAGCGCTTATGCAAGATGGTCGAGCGCTTCAAGCTGGCACAAGTCATTTTTTAGGTCAAAATTTTGCTAAGGCTTTTGATGTAAAATATATGACTCCAGAAAATAAAGAAAACTATGTATGGGCAACCTCTTGGGGGGTGAGTACACGTTTGGTCGGTGGTTTGATTATGACGCATTCGGATGATGAAGGCCTGGTATTGCCGCCTAAATTAGCGCCGATACAAGTCGTGATTATACCGATTCCGAAACCAGATGAGGTCTTGATGCAGCATGCGGAAAGAATCGCTGACAATTTGAAAACCAGAGGTATTCGAGTGAAAATTGATCGAGATGATCAGAAAAGACCAGGTTTTAAATTTGCTCAATACGAAATGGAAGGAGTACCCATTCGTGTAGGCATTGGTAAAAGAGACTTAGAGAAAAACTTGATTGAAGTCGCACGTAGAGACACCAAAGAAAAGCAATCGATTTCTATCAATGGTTGTGAATCATTCTTAGTCGATCTGTTGGACGAGATTCAAAACAATCTTTTGGCGAAAGCCAAAGCATTTAGAGAGGAACATACAAGTTCTGTGGACAATTTTGAAGATTTCAAGTCCGTGATCAGTGGTAAAGGAGGATTTGTAAAAGCGCATTGGGATGGTACAGCAGAAACTGAGAATAAGATTAAAGAATTAACAAAGGCAACCATTCGATGTATTCCTATTGAGGACGATGAGGAAACAGGGGTTTGTGTTTATAGTGGGGCGCCGAGTAAAAGAAGAGTGATTTTTGCCAAAGCGTATTAATTATTTTTCGCTTTGCGCGAATGGATTTAAAATTATCTATTTCTCGAATTTTGAAAAATCTGTTGAACTTCTTACATTGCTTCAAACATAACGCGGTAATTATTTACTGTGAAACCACTTGAGAGAAAAGCCGATAAATGTTAAAACCAACAATCAAAAGGCTTGCATGTTAGAAATGTTTGATTCAAACATCGATGTTCTAATCATAGCTTAAAATCTTAAGTACTCAGCTTGGGCTTAACCGACCCAAGCTTTTTATTTTTTATAGCAAGGGTGTTTTCTAAATCATTTGATTTTAATACTTTTACATCTTATTTTTTTATATAAATAAATTTTAAATATGTCATTCGAAATAGAAGGAAAAGTTCATAAGATTTTTGATACAGAAAGTAAAACCGAAACTTTTCAGGCTAGAGAATTCGTTATTCAAACAGACGGGCAGTATCCTCAGTTTATTAAATTTCAATTAACACAGGATAAATGTCAGTTGGTAGACGGATATAGCGATGGACAAAAAATTAAAGTTTATTTTGACCTACGAGGAAGAGAATGGAATGAGAAATTCTTTACAAACCTCAATGCTTGGAAAGTTGAAAAATTGCAAGAGCCAGTTCCTGCCTCGGGTCCTGCTGGCGGCGCACCGATGCCTACAGCCAATGATGAACCTAGTAACATCACCGAAGACTTTGAGGATCTTCCTTTCTAGTTCACTTAAAGTTCAGTTATTACTTATTTGCTTGATCTTTTGGCAAAGTTCAAGGGCACAAATTGTAGAGAGTTTTCATTCTGAATGGGATGACCGATTCTCCGAATGGAATATTGCCATTTTTGATGAAGAAGAGCAAGGCTCCCTTTCTCTAAAATGGCGGTTACGAAACGATTGGACTAGTTGGAATTTTGAGTTATTAGAACGAACTGGACAAATTCAATTGAAATGGTCCGATGATCCCAATTTGTGGGAATTAATTTGCGACGGGAAGCTAGTTACAGCAAGAACCAAAAGAAGAAATGATTTTTCAGAATGGCGCCTCTCGGATGGCGAGCAACAACTCACTTTTTGGAGTCGATTTAGAAACGATATTAGTGAATGGGAAATAAGAGATCCCGAACGATTTGGCGATTATAGAATTTTCATGGAGTGGGAGAGCGATCCTAGAGACTGGATCGTCTTAGATGATACCAATGACGAGCTAAGTGTAGAAATGAGATTTCTTTGCGCATTCCTCGCCATTTACCACTCAATACCCAAAGGATGATTTAAATCAAGTTAAATCATCCAACAAGTCTTGACCGTGTGTTTTGGTTTTTACTTTACTATAAATGTGTGATAATTGACCATTTTCATCGATGACAAAGGTAGAACGGTGAACACCAATATATTTTTTACCCATAAAAGACTTTTCTCCCCACGCACCGTAAGCCTTAAGCATTTCTTTTTCGGTGTCCGCCAACAGATCGTATTGCAGATCAAATTTGCCAATGAAATTTTGATGCTTCTTTGCACTATCAGGACTCACCCCAAAAATTTTATATCCTGCTTTCTGAAGTTTTTTGTAATGATCTCTAATACTACATGCCTCCGCCGTACAGCCAGGAGTATTGTCCTTTGGATAGAAAAAGATAATGTACTTTGTCCCTTTTAAACTCTCGGAGCTTATTGGCTCAGAGTTTTGATTGATCGAATTGAATTCTGGAGCTTTATCTCCAACCTTTAAATGTGTCATAATTGAAAAACAAGCGAACAATGATTTTGTTTAAGGAAATTTGAGATTTCTTTAAACAAAATTAAAGGACAAATTCTTGTGTGATTTCAGAACGGTTGTTACGATCATCTATACATTCTACTCGTAAGAGATGTCTTCCATTTGAAAGATTATTAGGAAGATTTATGGTAAGGGTGTTTTTGAAAGAACTATATTCTCCAATCACCCAATTTCCATCAATTGTGCAGAAGTATTTGATTGCATTTCCATCCCCGTAAATCCCATAATTATCCTTAAGATTAAGTTGGATGATCCGATTTCTTCTAATTTGATCAAGACTTGTTGAAAGTGAAATTGTAGGTGGGCTTGTATCTTTTAGTATTTGATGATTGCCAAATTTGAACACTCGGCCATAGAAAATAGAATCTCGAATATATCCACCTAAATTATCAATTGTCCTTCCTGAAGTATATCCCATAAAATATTTGTCAGTATCCTTTGATACGAAATCCTTCACTTTGATTTTTACATCAATTGGTTTATGCAGGGCTTGAGCTTTATTTCCTAGCTTCAACGATTTGGATTTTGGGTCAAAATGAATATCTATTTTTTCCGATTTATAGACGCATCCCGCTGGGAATTGAAGTTCGATTAAGGAATCAGAATATATAGAATTCTTGTCATGACGAAGAATGAAATCTGCTGAGGATTCCATCGGTTTTACTTTCTCCTTTCTTTTTATTTTAATAGTCCTCGAGGTAATGTTACCGTCAAAATCAGAAACTTCCACATGGACTTTTCGATCTTTGGATTGATAGATGCTAAAAAGACCATCATTGCGTATTGAATCAATCAAATTGATTTCATTACCAGGAAGTTTAAAACATTGAAAGTAAGTCTCTTTTTGAGTTTGTTTTGTGTTGTAGTCAATGCAAGCATTGATGTATTTCGTTTCATCAAATGATACAGCATCCATGGTAGCGCTGTAAAAAAGAGTATCATCCACAAGCATCTTAATATGATATAAACCAGTTTTATTATAACTGCCATCCATGAAATCATTGGCTTTGATGGCTATTCCTGCCCGCCATCCTCCTAGCGAAATATTTGCGTTGTTTTTGCTAGTCCTCGCTTTGTCTTGCACTTCGAAATCAGGAGTCAGTGCATAGGCCTGAATTGCATGAATTACAGCTTTTCTTTTATCGGAAGGCTTTATTCCAAAGAGGAATGGATTTACTGGTATTTCGGATTGAGTTTCTCGGACTTCAAAGTGTAAATGTGGTCCATAAGATCGTCCTGTAGAGCCCATGATGGCTATAAAATCACCTTTGGAAAATTCGAATTTCCCTTCATCGAGATAAATGTCAATCGCATAGGATTTAAGATGTTTTTGTACTTCTTCAATATAATTTTCTAGGGTATCATTAAATTTTAGTAGATGCGCATACACCGTCGTATAACCAGAAGGATGATCAACATATAAGGCTTTTCCATAACTCGAATAGGTGATTCTGATTCTTGAAACAAAACCATCGTCAGCAACATAAATTGAATCTCCGACAAGTCCTTTGGTGGATTTAATATCTATGCCAGAGTGAAAATGGTTGGTCCTTAATTCACCAAACGAGCCCGCCAATCGAATCTTGTGTTTGACTGGAGACTGCATATCGATACTATCGATTGGAAGCATTTGCGCACAAAGACCTCCATGTACCAACCACATGAAAACAAGAAATATGCGCATGAGACTAAACGGTTAATTTTGATTTAAGTAATTTTCTAAATTCGGCGTAAGCCTGAAAAACTGAAAGATCCTTATCGTTGAATTGCTGAAGGATATTCTGATAATCGTTCTTAAAATTGATATCAGACATCAAAAGATCAAAAAAACTTTGTCTTGTTTTTTCAAATAGCCAATCCTGCTCCTGTTGTTTCCTTCGAATCGTTTTTAAATTTTTCTTTTTTAATTCTGCGTCAAGCGCGAATAGTTCTGAAATAATCTCCAAAATTCCCGTTTGTTCCAAAGCAGAACAAGCCATAACTTTTGGATAGATTTCTGGATGCTTCGGTTGATGGAGCATTATAGCATTACGATAGTTCTTTTTGCTTTTTGCGACAACTTCTTTGAGTTCTCCGTCATTTTTATTGACCACAAACAAGTCACCCATTTCCATAATTCCTCTCTTGATTCCTTGAATTTCATCTCCTGAACCTGGTTGCAAAAGTACAATGAGTATATCTACAAGGTTTTCAACTTTAGTTTCTGATTGCCCCACACCCACTGTTTCCATGATGATGATATCGTATCCTGCACCTTCACACAAATGAATGATTTCCTTGGAATCAGGAGCGACGCCTCCGAGTAAATTGCTTGATGGAGAAGGGCGAATGAATACTTGATCATGATGACTTAAGGCCTGCATTCTTGTTTTGTCTCCCAAAATACTTCCTTTACTTAAAGTACTTGAAGGATCAACAGGCAATACGGCAACAGATTTATTTTGCTGGAGAAGGGCAGTGCCAAGACTATTAATGAATGTGCTTTTACCTACACCTGGTGATCCAGTAATACCAATGCGAATGGAAGATTCTGAAGGAGAAATTTGATGAAGCAAACTAAATTTCCATTCCTGAAACTTAGGATCATTTTTTTCTGTCAAAGTGATGGCCTCACTAAGAATATATCGATCTCGATTTCGAATACCTTTAAGATAATACTCGATAGGTTTCAAAGCCTTGACTTTGAACTTCAAATTGGGGTTAATATGGTGTTTCGAATCCATCATTTCAATTGCTAAAATTAATGTTAAAGCAATTAACAAAACTAATTAAAAATAATCATTATATGTAAATTATTATTAATCAATATTATAGCTTTTAATTATATGTTAACAGGATTACTATGCCTTAACGTATGTTAAAGTGCCAATAAGACGAATGTTAAATTGGGAAGGGAAGGTCAATCGCTCTTATGTTGCAGCTAAATGCTGATCGCATCTTTATAAAAGGAGTCGGTGTTATCGTTGGAAAACGTCTCTCTTACAATGCCGACTCCTATTATAAAGCAGAAAATTTCTGTAATATTTTATGGCTTAAATCTTCAAGAAAATAACTTCCAGCCAGTGGATCATTCACCTGGGACAAGTGGGCTTCTTCTCGAAGAATATGATGAATCATGTTATTAATTCTAAGATAGTCATCAGGATCAGTTCCTTGTTCAATTTTTGCCAACTCGATAGAATCCGCTCCACCAATGACTCCGGCTATGGCGATCATCGTTTTTGCAATACATTGAATATCTTGGTCTTGATCTAAGGAAGAATAGTTAGGTGCTAACCTGACCGCTAAATCTATTTTTTTTTCCTGTAAGAAAAGCTTGGTCGCTCGTAGAAAGGCAATGTTCAAAAGAAAATCTTTGGAGCTCAACAATTGAATCGATTGAAGCTCAGAAAGCTCATGTTTTTTAAGGAGCGATTTAAAGGATTCAAAGTAGCTATCTTCATTATTGATATCAATAGTGAATCGATTTTTTGCTGTTTCAATGATTTCAATTTGGATCATCTTTCGATGAATGTTGTTAAAAACTACAGTTTCGTCCAACTCATCGTGCCAATGGATAGTAATATCTTGAATTCCTAGTGCAAGATTTTTCAACAAGGCTTCATTCAATTTTTTGGAATCGGATAAGTCAAAAGACATGCTCATTTGCCAAGCAATTTCATTTTTGACCTGTATTTGCGGGGATTGGGATGGAATCTGAGTTAGAAAAGGGTTGATCACAAATCCTGCTTTTTCAACATTAGGAATTGCTTTCCCCTTTAAATCCGCAAGTAATTTTTCTTCCCATTTTTGGGCATCTATCTGTTGAAATTCATCAAATTTTAGTTTTCCTTCCATTTTATAGCTCTGAGCTGGTCATAGTGATGACCGATTTCTAGTAAAAATCGAAAATACAACAAACTTTTTGTACTTAAATACGTTATCTTTGTGCACATTTGAAAAAGGCCGAAAAGCGCTAGACAATGAGTAAAGAAAGACTAATCTATTTAGATAATAATGCGACCACTCCAACGGATCCTAGAGTGGTAGAAACTATGCTCCCTTTTTTCCATGAAATACCGGGAAATGCGGCGAGTCGAAATCATCCTTTTGGTTGGAGTGCCGCAGAGGGTGTTGATTATGCACGAGATCAGATAGCGGATTTAATTCAAGTGGATAACAAAGAAATTATCTTTACTTCTGGCGCCACAGAATCCAACAATTTGGCGATTAAAGGTGTATTTGAAATGTACGGTCGAAAGGGAAATCATATCATTACAGTGACGACTGAGCACAAAGCCGTTTTAGATACTTGTCAGAATCTTGAGAGAAGAGGTGCTGAGGTCACTTATTTAAATGTTAATGAGCATGGCTTAATCAATTTAGAAGAATTGGAGGCAGCGATCACTGACAAAACGATATTAGTGTCTGTCATGTGGGCGAATAATGAAACCGGAGTGATTCAGCCTATGAAAGAAATCGGTGAGATTTGTAATAAACATGGGGTATTGTTTATGAGTGATGCAACCCAGGCTGTCGGTAAAATTCCTGTGCATCCAAAAGAACTTGGAATACACTTAATGAGTTTTACTGCGCATAAAATGTACGGCCCAAAAGGAGTTGGTGCTTTGTTTGTGAATCGAAAGAATCCTAGAGTTAAAGTTACAGCTCAAATTGATGGGGGGGGACATGAAAGAGGGATGAGATCTGGAACTTTAAATGTGCCTGGTATTGTAGGTTTTGGTAAGGCAGCTGAATTGGCAAAAAAAGAAATGGCGGCTGATGCCGAAAGGTTATCCAAATTAAGAGATAAATTGGAAAAGGCACTCTGTGAAACTTTGGAAGAAACCAAAGTCAACGGGACTACAGAGTATAGAATGCCCCATGTGACAAATATTTCATTTAAACATGTCGAAGGAGAAGGATTGATGATGACCTTCAATCAAAACATTGCGGTTTCTTCAGGGTCTGCATGTACAAGTGCATCATTAGAACCATCATATGTGTTGGTTGCCCATGGCTTAGGAGATGATGAAGTCCATTCATCTATTCGATTTAGTTTGGGAAGATTTACAACAGAAGAAGATATTGATTTTACGATTGAAGCATTGCAGAAAGGTGTAAATCACATGCGAGATTTGAGTCCAATATGGGAGATGTTTAAAGAAGGAGTTGATTTGAATACCGTCGAGTGGAGCGAGCACTAAAAAAGAACTATTTAAAACAAAAATTGGTTATAACAATAAGTAAACAGTAATTATGGCTTATTCAGAAAAAGTAATTGAACATTTTAAACACCCGAAAAATGTCGGCACTTTGGACAAAAGTTCAAAGAGTGTTGGAACGGGTTTAGTGGGAGCACCAGAATGCGGTGATGTCATGAGACTACAAATTGAAGTGGATGAGGAATCTAAAGTGATCAAAGACGCCAAGTTTAAAACCTTTGGATGTGGTTCAGCGATTGCATCATCTTCATTGGCTACAGAATGGTTGAAAGGTAAAACATTGGATGAAGCGCAAGCGATTGACAATATGGATATTGTAGAAGAACTGGCTTTGCCTCCTGTAAAAATTCACTGCTCTGTTTTGGCGGAAGATGCGATTAAAAGTGCAATTGAGGATTACAAATCAAAGAATGCATAATCATTTTTTTGCGGCTGATCACGCCAAATGTAGAATAAATAAAAAATAAATCTATGTTATTTGTAGCAGATAGTGCCAAAGAAAAGATAAACGAGATCCGAGAGAAGAACGGGATGAACGATGATTATTTTATCCGTGTATCTGTAACTAGCGGTGGTTGCTCTGGATTATCGTATAATTTGGATTTTGACAACGAAAGCCAAGAAAATGATCAAGTGTTTGATGATAATGGTATTCGTGTTGTTACAGACTTAAAGAGTTTTTTGTATTTATGCAATACGACGCTGGAATTTTCCGGTGGTCTTAATGGAAAAGGATTTTCATTCAATAATCCTAATGCGGCTCGGACATGTGGATGTGGTGAAAGTTTTGCTGTTTAAGAGATAGAAAATAAATTATATAGAAAAGGGCTTTTGAATATTCAAAAGCCCTTTTTCTATTTAAGATTTTTTGGTTGTTTATTTCGCTCGTCTGAAGCTTTATAATTTTTGTAGAATAGTTTTGGTAATTGGATATCGCCACGATGTGGCTGTTTTAAACCATTCTTGGTACGTTTGATTCTTCTGTTGTATTTTTTAGTTTCCTTTGATTGCGCGAACACTTCCTCCACTATATTTACTTTCGTCTATGTTTTTCTGAGTTGGTTCGCCTTTATAATTGACACTGGCTCCACTACTAGCTTCGGCTTCAATACTTTGAGTTGCCCAAACTTTGGCACTCGCACCTGAAGAAGCTTCCGCGTTGACCTCGTTGGCTTCAAGTCGCAGTGCATTAACAGAAGATCCTGAACTTGCATCAATCGATAACTCATCCGTAACTCCTCTTAAAGTGACCGAAGATCCGGAACTAACATCGAGGTCAATATCTCGAGCATCAAGTTCTAAATTACAATTGCTTCCACTCGAAGCATCGATTGTAAATTTGTTGACTTTGAGTAAATCATTCGTGACAACGGAAGAACCAGCGCTGATATCCAATCCTTCTAAGTTTTTAAAGTAAAGATCGATGTTTGCCTTTCCAGAATTGCCCCACCCAAACTTTTTGTTTTTGAATTTGATCACCAGTGTTTCTCCTTTTACTTCCACTATGAGCTTATCGAAATCGCCTTTGATCATTTCCACTTCAGCTCTGTTGGAGGCAGAAGGAATAAGATTAACCGATACAGAAGTACTTGCTTTTAGATAATCGAAGTCTCCTAAATCAATCGTTTGACCATTCGCCGTAAGGCTAAGAATCAGACCGATACCAATAATAAAGATGTGTTTCATGTTGTATTGATTTTTAATAGATTGAAGTATTTCTAAAATTTACGACATTTTTTCTCATCAAGTATAGGGGAATTCCCTAGTAATTCAACAGATTTTCGATAGCCTTGCTTACTTTTTCGATAGAAGGTATCATAGTCTGCTCCAAAACCTCATTTAAAGGAATAGCCGGCATGTTTTCTGAACCGATGGTCATCACCGGCGCATCCAAATGTTCGAAGCAGTTTTGTTGAATACGAGCTGCGATACTTTGTGCAAAGCTGTTGTCAATGGGTTCTTCGGTGACGACTAGACAACGATTGTACTTTTTGGTTTGTTGGTATATTAATTCTGTGTCGAGCGGATAGAGGCTGCGAAGGTCAAGAATTGCAACCTGATCTTCAAAATCCTTGGCGGCATTTAATGCCCAATGGACTCCCATACCGTAACAAACTACCAGAACAGTGTTATTGGAATCCTTGGCTTCCTGCACCATGTTTCCTTTGCCTAGAGGAAGTATATATTCTTCATCTGGCATAATGCGTTTTGCGTTTTCTGTACCCCGTACTTTGGACCAATACAATCCTTTGTGTTCTAGAATTACCACAGGATTGGGATCGTAATAGGCGCCTTTCATCAAGCCTTTCATGTCAGCGGCATTACTAGGATAAGCTATTTTTATTCCTCGAATATTGGCTAAAACACTTTCTACACTAGAAGAGTGATAGGGGCCTCCACTTCCATAAGCCCCGATGGGGACACGAAGCACCATGCTCACAGGAAATTTACCATTGGATAAATAGCAACTTCTGCTCACTTCGGTGAAAAGTTGGTTTAATCCTGGCCAGATATAATCTGCAAATTGTACTTCGACAATGGGCTTTAAACCAACAGCAGACATCCCGACGGTACTTCCCACGATAAAGGCTTCTTGAATCGGTGTATTAAACACACGCTCGTCACCAAATTTTTGTGCTAGGGTAGCAGCTTCTCTAAAAACACCCCCTAATCGCGCACCTACATCTTGTCCATATAAAAGGCATTCTGGATGTTTTTCCATTAATTCTTGGATGGCGATTAAGGCAGAATCCACCATTAATTTTTCTTCTCCATTTTTTGGAGATCGATCGCCACTTTCTTCCGTTACTGGACTTGGTGCAAAATCATGAGTGAAAAGATCTTGCGGAGAGGGATTTTTAGCTTTGTTGGCTTTTTTGAAATCGGCTTCTACCTTGGCAAAAGCTTTTTCTTCTAAGGCTTTAATTTTTTCTTTTTTGAAACCCGATTCTTTCAAAATCTCTTTCAAAATGGGATAAGGATCACGGAGTTTGTGTTCTTCCAAATCATCTCTGTACCATTCCATTCGAACTCCCGAAGTGTGATGATTGAGGAGCGGGACTGTGGCGTGAACTAAAAAAGGTCTACGCTCCTTACGAATTGTTTTGATGACTTTTTCCAAAGTCAAGTAACATTCATTGAAGTCAGAACCATCAATAGAAATGGCTTCGATGCCTTTGAATCCTTGGGCATATTCCAGCGCATTGGAAGATCTTATTTCGTCCGCTGATGCGGAAATGTCCCAACCATTGTCCTGTACCAAATATAAAATAGGAAACTGTTTCAAGGCGGCCATATGAAAAGCCTCAGATACTTCCCCCTCAGTAATAGACGCGTCTCCTAAAGAGCAAACCACGACTGGATTCTTGGTTTTTGAGGATAATTTTAATTTCTCTTTATACTGAATACCCATTGCCAGTCCTGTCGTTGGAATAGCCTGCATTCCTGTCGCAGAACTTTGATGCGGGATGGTCGGTTTGTCGCTATCCCGAAGACTTGGATGAGAGTAATAGGTTCGCCCTCCCGAGAATGGATCATCTTTTTTGGCCAAAAGTTGAAGCATCAGATCGTAGGGTTTCATCCCGATGGACAACAATAAAGCATCATCTCGATAGTAACCAGAAAGATAATCTTCAGGATTTAGAAGGAGGCCTGTTGCAATTTGTATCGCTTCGTGACCTCTAGAAGTGGCATGCACATACTTAGAAGTTTGCTTTGCATTTGCTTCGTAGATTTCGGTCATGCATTTGGCGGAAGCCATAAGAGAAAAAGCTTTTTCAAGGGTTTTCTTCGATATTTTGGTTTTAGATTTCAGCATTTTAGGCTTTTAAGAAATTACCAATTGCTTTTTTTGAAAACTCTGAAAGCACTAATTTTCCACTAATCTCTGCTCTGTCTTCAAGGAGCTGTCTCCAGTTTTCGGTTCCCTGCCAAAAGATGTTTTTTAACCCTCGCTGAGCTTCTGGACTCATGGTAGTCAATTTTTCAGTGAAGTGAGCGATGTATTCATCAAGTTGCTCGATGGATTCAAACACTTCTTGAAAGAGTCCTTTTTCTTTGGCCCATTGTGCCGTTTGCCATTCTGTGGCATTGATCGCCATTTGACTGAAGGCAGATAATCCTAATTTTCTCTCGCACGCGGGCCCTACCACAAAAGGTCCAATTCCCACCGCCAGCTCGCTTAATTTCACGGAAGCGTATTTTGTTGCCATGCAATAATCAGCGCTTGCCGCGAGACCAACACCGCCACCAACAGCTTTTCCTTGAATACGAGCAATAATCAATTTGGGACATTCGCGCATGGCATTGATTACGTTGGCAAAACCTAAAAAGAATTTTTT
>JAHDCZ010000195.1 GCA_020629615.1 Saprospiraceae bacterium | reverse complement strand
ATATTTTTTGATTTTTCTTCCCCTCAGAATAAAATTTCTTGTTATAATTGCAGTCTATTAAGAATTAGTCTAAATAAAAACAGCAAGGAATGAGAAAGTATTTGTTAGGTATCGGAAGTCTGAGCTTGATATTCTTACTTTTCTCATGTGGTGAAGTAATCCCAACAAATTCAATCACTGCTCCTGCTACTTATGATTTCAATCGATCCGGAATCTCTTCAGTCGAATTTAGTGGTCAAACCACACGCTTAGAAATGGCTGATGAGTTGGTAAATGCAATGTTAGATTTTGATCAAAACATTGAATCCTTGATCGAAATGTATACAAATCAGACCTTTGATGGATCAGATGCCAATCCCTTTGAGAATGAAAATTTAAACAATTCGACCAAAAGTATAAAGTCAAAAGTTGCCGCTTCTGCTGATTATTTCAGCACCAATACTATAGAATCTTCAGAAATTAAATCCACCATTCAGTCATGGATAACATTACAAACATTGGAGGTATTTCCAATGGAAAATCAAATGGCTTCTATCGGTAAAGCAGGTCAAATTGCGGATGGATCAAGTGTACGTTATATAAATGCTAAAGGACTAGAATATAATCAAGCGGTAGCTAAATCCTTAATTGGTGCTTTAATGCTTGATCAGATTTGCAATAATTACCTCAGTCCAGCCGTACTTGACGCCAATAACAACTTGATTGAAAACAATAATGAGGTACTTGTAGATGGCAAATCATATACGTCGATGGAACATAAATGGGATGAGGCATATGGTTATATTTTTGCGCAATCAGTAGACTATACATCGCCTTTGAGCACTGCCAATAACGATAAATTTCTTCTCAAGTACATTCAGAAGGTGGATAATGACTCAGATTTTACTGGAATTTTATCAGAGATTTATCACGCTTTCAAATTAGGAAGAGCAGCCATAGTTGGCAAGGATTATGTTCTTAGAGATCAACAAGCAGAAATTATCAAAGAAAAATTATCCCAAGTCATTGCCATTCGAGCTGTGCATTATTTACAAAATGGCATGAAAGCATTATCCAATGGTGATTTCGGTGGCGCTTTTCATGATTTATCCGAAGGTTTAGGCTTTGTGTATAGCCTCAGATTTACAAGAAAAATGAATTCTGATCAGAGCTATTTTACAAGTCAAGAAATAAAAATGTACACCGATGCTATGTTAGCCGAAAATGGTTTTTGGGATATTGATTCTCTAACACTTACATCAATATCCGAATCGATCGCTGCCAAATTTGATTTCACGGTGGCACAAACCTCTGAATAAATATGAAGATCAATTTTTCATATAAACTGTTATTTTGCTTCCTACTTTTGCATCTCATTTCCTGTCGAGATCCAGAGGCACCAAAAGATATGTTCACCGATAATTTTGACCGAGGTGCTATGCTTCAGGATTGGGCTGATCACTTGATTATCCCGGCTTTCCAGAATTACATTTTCCAACTAGAACAACTTCATAGTGCCAAAAATGCATTCATCAACAACCAGAGCCTTTCTAATCTCACTAATTTAAGGAATCGATATATCGATTCGTATAAAACATGGCAAACTGTCGCCTTATTTAATATAGGTCAAGCAGAAAGCATTGGTCTGACAAATTATTCAAATGTTTATCCAACGGATACGCTTTTAATCAAAGAAAACATCAGTGAGCAAGAATATAATTTAGAGCTGCCTTCTAATTTTGATGCACAAGGATTTCCGGCCTTGGATTTTCTACTTTATGGATTGTCCCATGACGACAATCAAATTCTTTCAACTTTAAGTCAGCCTCAGTACCTTAATTATCTAAGTGACCTGATTGAAAGATTGCTCGAAATTAGTGATGGCGTTTTAAATGATTGGTCTGACAATTATCGAGATATTTTTATCAATAATGATGGTTCTTCTGGAACAGCTTCCGTCGATAAATTGGTCAACGATTTTCTTTTTTACTATGAACGATATTTACGCGCAGGGAAAATCGGCCTTCCTGCTGGTGTTTTTACTGGAAATCCGATGGCTCATCTAGTTGAAGCACCCTACTCCGAAATCTATTCCAAAGAGCTGTATCTAAGTGCTTTCAATGCAGTACAAAATTTCTTTCGAGGAAATGATTTTAATGGCCAGGGTAATTTCCTCAGTCTTGAAGATTATCTGAATCATATTGCTGAAGAAAATAATTCGGAAGATATCGCTGACAAAATATTAGATCAATGGAGTTTGGTTTTATTGGCTTCCGCCGAATTGGATAATAATTTGAAAAACCAAGTGATTCAAGACAATTCAATCATGTTGTCAACGTACGATGAATTGCAGAAAGCCGTGATTATCTTAAAAGTTGACATGATGCAAGCTTTAAATATTCAGATAGACTACATTGATGCTGATGGAGATTAATCTTAGCATTCAAGATATTTTAAGTACCTATTCAAAGAGTACAACAAAGACCGCCCCGTTAGCGGTCTTTCGTATTTTATTTGGGTTTTTGATGTGTTTTAGTATCATTCGATTCTGGTTTCATGGGTGGATTGAAACGCTCTATCTGGTACCAAGCTTTCATTTTAAATTCAGCGGTTTTGACTTTGTAAACGTCCCTGAAAATTCGATCTATGTTTTATTTGCTATTTGCGCTTGGTCTGCCCTTTGTGTTGCATTAGGATATCTATATCGTATTGCGATCATTAGTTTTTTCTTAAGCTTTACCTACATAGAATTGATGGACAAAACCTATTATTTAAACCATTATTACTTCATCTCTATTGTAAGCTTCATTCTCATTTTCCTACCAGCGCACTCCTATTTCTCCATGGATTCGAAGCGGAAATCCGTTTCCTCTCCTACCATCCACCGATGGAAAATAGATATACTGAAAATCATGCTAGCCATCGTATATATTTATGCAGGTCTGGCCAAATTAAATTGGGATTGGATGATGAACGCTATGCCTCTTTCCATTTGGCTACCTACAAAATTTAATATTCCGTTGTTGGGTAAAATCTTAGACGAGCGTTGGATCCACTATTTGTTTAGCTGGGGTGGCGCAGCTTATGATCTATTTATCGTATTCTTTTTGTTCTGGCGTCGTACCAGAGTATGGGCGTTCATCGCGGTGATTGTTTTTCATGTTTTAACAAGAGTACTATTTCCTATTGGTATGTTTCCCTACATCATGATTGCAGCCACCACTATATTTTTCAGTCCTGATGTTCACCAAAAAATTATAGATTATATTTCGAATATCATTCGGCGAAAGCCAAAAAAAAACATAACAAATCGCCCTTATATCAACGACATATTTGATAGAATATCCAAACCTATTCTAACCACGCTTATTATTCTTCAAATCATTTTACCTTCGCGTTCATTATTGTATAAGGAAAATACTTTTTGGATCGAACGAGGATATCGATTTTCATGGCGTGTGATGCTCATGGAAAAGA
>JAHDCZ010000194.1 GCA_020629615.1 Saprospiraceae bacterium | reverse complement strand
CCTTCTGTTGCAGCTTGAATTTCTTCGACAGTCACTCCAGGAGCTCTTTCAATTAATTTAAATCCATCTGGAGTAACATCTAATACCGCCAAATTAGTGACAATTTTTTTAACGCATTTCACACCTGTCAGAGGCAAGGTACATTCCTTGAGCAACTTAGACTTACCTTTCTTATTGGTATGCATCATCGCAACAATAATATTTTCGGCGGAAGCCACTAAATCCATAGCTCCACCCATCCCTTTGACCATTTTACCCGGGATTTTCCAATTGGCAATATCCCCTGAATCAGAAACTTCCATGGCGCCTAAAACCGTCAATTGCACATGTTTACCACGTATCATAGCAAAGCTAGTTGCAGAATCAAAGATGGCAGCTCCCTTTTTCAAAGTGACGGTTTGCTTGCCAGCATTAATCAAATCAGCATCTTCCTCCCCTTCATAAGGAAAAGGTCCCATTCCTAATATTCCATTTTCAGATTGAAACTCCACTGAAATATCTTTCGGAACATAATTAGCGATAAGGGTCGGAATTCCAATTCCTAGATTGACGTACCATCCATTAACCAACTCCTGTGCAATGCGTTTTGCTATTCCTGTTTTATCTAACATGATATATTAACTTTTAGTACGGACTGTACGTTGTTCAATTCTTTTTTCGTAATTAACCCCTTGAAAAATTCTTTGTACAAAGACTCCTTCGGTATGAATAAAATTAGGATCCAATTCACCAGGCTCAACTATTTCTTCTACCTCCGCGATTGTAATCTTACCAGCCATTGCCATTACTGGATTAAAATTTCTTGCAGTTCCTTTATAGATCAGATTCCCAAACCGATCTCCTTTCCAGGCTTTTACAATTGCAAAATCCGCTTCGAAAGCATGTTCTAATATATGGGGTTTCCCGTTGAATTCTCGGACTTCTTTGCCTTCTGCAACTTCAGTTCCGTAACCTGCTGGAGTAAAAAAGGCTGGAATACCTGCACCAGCAGCACGACAACGCTCGGCTAAAGATCCCTGCGGAATCAAATCGACTTCCAACTCACCACTGAGCATTTGTCGTTCAAACTCATCATTTTCACCAACATAAGAAGAAATCATTTTTTTGATTTGCTTTTTTTGAAGTAGCAGACCAAGACCAAAATCATCCACACCCGCATTATTGGAAATACAAGTAAGACCTGAAATATTAGCTTCGACCATTGCTGAAATGCAATTTTCTGGAATACCACACAACCCAAAGCCTCCAAGCATTAAGGTCATGCCGTCTTCGATCCCTTGAATGGCTTCTTTTGCGTTTGCAACTATTTTGTTCATTTATTCTGATTAAGTTTCAACGGAAAATTAAAACAATATGTCAGGATAAAAAAATAGAAAGATAGATTGGTCTAATCTTGTTTTGAAAATACCTTTTTCAAAAGGTCGGTGGTACGTTGGCTGCTATCCCCTCTTATTCCAGCTTCTTTCTTTTCTACCAAGGAAAACAATCCATCCAAAGCTTTTTGATTTACATGATCATCCAAATCTGGATTTAGCTTTTTAACAAAAGGAATCTTATTGTGTGCTTTGATCACATCGCTCCAATATTTAGTCGCACCCACTGATTCAAGGCTAGATTGAATAATCGGCATAAATTCTTTATACAGAGCTGTCCTCGAACTTGATTCTAAATATCTTGTTGCGGCGTCTGGATTGCCCATTAAAATATCAGTGGCATTTTTAATGGTCATCTTTTTGATGGCATCAATAAAGATCGGAGTTGCTTTTTGAGCAGCTAATTCACTTGCTCTATTTATTTTGAGCGTAATCTCTTGCTCTACATTATTGAACCCAGGAACTTTACTTACCTTTTGAATCAAACTTTTGGCATCCGAAGGAATCAAAACTTTATATGGACTTGAATAATATCCATCCTCCACAGCTAACTTATCAACTGCCTCCGTGACACCTTTGTTTAAAGCCTCTTTTAATCCTCCAGCAATATCAGTTGCGTTATCATTTGATGCCGATTCTAGGACTTTTTTTCCTTTATCTAGGATCTTTCCAAATTGGCTTTGAGCTGGAATACTAAAGAAAAATGCGACGATGATTAAAAATAAATTTTTCATAATGAGTATTTTATATGTGTATTACAACATTGAAAGCACGAAAATAAATGCATTCAGAAAGTTAAATTTATACTAAGATTCATGGCCTACAATTTCGTAAAAATCATGTATCATCATTTGAGATGGTAATTGAATTTCCAGATTTTCTAGATAAGATTTATAGATGTTTAATAGTTCTTCATCTCTCAGTAAAACTTTAGTCAAGCTCTGAGATATTTTAAAAAAACGTAATATTTCAAATTCTTGGGGTTTATTTTTTACTTCCAAATTTTCAGCACTTTGGCTAAAAAGATCAAAATCAAACCAGCAATATTTCTCAGGATATCGAAAACTAAGGTATAAGGAAATATTTTTGTAATTGTCATGGTAATGATAGTTGTAGCGTCGATCTTTTGAAGACAATATTTCCAACATTTGATCACAATGAAAAGTAAATCGATCTAAACGTAACAAAACATCCAAATCTTCATTAAAAAGATCTTTGAACATCGATCGAGTAAATTCACAATCAAGAGAGGCAATATCCATGATAAAAGATTTTTGTGAATTTTTCTCTCCTCCCCACATATATCCAGACCGTGGATGTGTAAAACATCGATCAAACATTCGCGCAAAATCCAATTCTTCAACATCCCAATTGTTCTGAAAATGTGAAAGACATTCCCATTTTATCAAATCATTCAATCGTTTTCCTGAACCAATTTGCTTCTTTAATTGATCTGCATATTTATTAATTAAATCCAATTTCATCAAAGTCGAATTTTACGCAAATAAAACGAAAGTTTTATTTAATCTTTGAGAATGCAGAGAATTGATGGCCTATATATTATGGAAACCGAACGGAAAGGAAGAGGTGTTTTTTGTGCAGTGGACATACCTATAGGATCTATAATTGAGATCTCACCCGTGATCATCTTAGATTCTACAGACACAAAAAAGATCCATCAAACTAAGTTGCATGACTACTACTTTTTATGGGGCGATACACATTCAGCTATTGCCTTGGGTTTTGGAAGTTTATACAATCATAATGAAAATCCAAATGCAGATTACCAAATGGATTTTGAAGGTAAAAACATCATTTTTAGTGCCATGACAGCCATTAAAGCTGGACAAGAAATCTGTATTAATTATAATAATGGAGATCTTAAACAGACAGAATTGTGGTTTGAAGATCTGAGTTAGTGAATTCAATTGGTCGCCTAAGAGATAAATCTTTCCACATTTAATATTAAAGTAAGCTATAATGTCATAGAAATAGGCAATTTCTATTAGATTTGCATTGTTTGATTTGCCTTTCGGCGAATGATAATTATTACTCAATCACAACCTGACTCAGATGAAAAAAACCTTACTCTTATTATGTAGTCT
>JAHDCZ010000050.1 GCA_020629615.1 Saprospiraceae bacterium | reverse complement strand
CCAAATTCAATTCCGTCAACTGCTCACCATCCACTGGACTTGGTGCATCAATCATCATATCCCTTCCTTGATTATTCTTCGGGAATGCAATGAAATCTCTAATCGAAGACTGACCATTTAGTACAGCACACAATCGGTCAAAACCAAAAGCGATTCCGCCATGAGGAGGTGCACCAAATTCGAATGCTCCCAATAAGAAACCAAATTGTTCTTCTGCTTCTTCTTTTGTAAATCCAAGTAGGTCAAAGTTTTTAGACTGTAATGCTCGATCGTGAATTCTTATAGATCCTCCACCGATTTCAGATCCATTAATGACTAAGTCATAAGCATCAGCTCTTAAGCTTTTCATGGTTTCATGATCACCATTCAACATCCGTGCTTCGTCTTCTTTTTTTGGAGCCGTAAACGGGTGGTGCATCGCGTGGAATCGTTCTGTGTCTTCGTCCCATTCTAATAATGGAAAATCAATTACCCACAATGGTTTAAAATCACCGTCCTTCATTAAACCTTGACGACGACCCATTTCCAATCGTAGTTCGTTCAATTGTTTCCTTGTTTTTTCAGTTTCGCCACAAAGCACAAATAAGACATCTCCTTTTTCCGCTCCACAATGTTCTAATACTGCTCTTTGTTCCTCTTCCGTATAAAATTTACCTATTGTCGATTTGATACTATCATCGCCGTGATGCTTTACATAAACCAATCCTTTTGCTCCGATCTGTGGTCTTTGAACCCATTCGGTCAATTTCTTTAAATCTTTATTGGAATATTCATCGGCTATTCCTTTTACAACGATCCCGATGATGTTTTCCGCACTATCAAAAACCACAAAATCTTTTCCCTTAAATTGCTCATTCAAATAAATGAACTCCATTCCAAATCTCAAATCCGGCTTATCGCTTCCATACCGCTCCATCGCTTCATCATAAGTCATTCGTGGAAAATCTGGAAGATGAATATCTTTTACTGTAGAGAACAAATGCTTGGTCAAGCCTTCAAAAGTGTTCAAAATATCTTCTCTAGTAATGAAGGCCATTTCGCAATCAATCTGTGTAAACTCAGGTTGACGATCCGCTCTTAAATCTTCATCTCTAAAGCACTTTACAATCTGGAAATATCGATCCATTCCTGCCACCATCAAAATTTGCTTGAAGGTTTGTGGAGATTGAGGAAGAGCATAAAATTGTCCCGGATTCATTCGACTTGGAACCACAAAATCTCTTGCTCCCTCTGGAGTACTTTTGATTAAATTTGGCGTTTCTACTTCTATGAATTGATTATCCGAAAGGTATTTTCTTGTTTCGATGGCCAACTTACTTCGGAAGATCAAATTTTCTTTGACCGGATTTCTCCGAATATCTAAGTATCGATACTTCATACGAATATCATCACCACCATCGGTTTCATCCTCGATGGTAAAAGGTGGTGTTTTAGATGCATTCAATACCTCAAGTTTTGAGACAATGATCTCGATATCACCTGTAGGACGATTTGCATTTTTACTCGATCGCTCTTTGACTTCTCCGCTTACGCGAATGACAAATTCTCTCCCTAGTTTTCTTGCTTTTTCACATAATTCCGCATTTTCATCCATATTGAATGCCAATTGAGTAATCCCATACCGATCCCTTAAATCTACAAAGGTCATTCCACCTAAATCTCGACTAATCTGAACCCATCCACTCAATGTAACTTCTTGTCCTACGTGGTCTATTCTCAATTGTCCACAGTCATGCGATCTATACATATGCTATTATTTTTTATAGTGTGCAAAGGTACAGAGTTGAATTGAATTTTGTCTTATATATAACTATTGTTTCTATAGCCGAATGAATTCTAAATTCACTAAAAAATCAAATAGTTACTTAAGAAAGCGCAGCCCGACGCCTTCAGTGGGTGGCGGGAGCGGCATTGCAGGGTGGCCTTAAGGCGTCTTGACTTCTTTGTTTCGTTTCTGTGTCAAGACAGAAATGAAAGCCCGTCCGGCAGGACAAAGCCACACAGGCAATTCCACCCCTGAAAAAAAACTTGTTTCCATAATTAATAAACCTCAAATACTGACAAACAATTGACAATATCCCCATCTTGAAATAATATTTTTACACTTACGACTAATGTTATCTAAATACCATATCGTCACGATTACTCACCGAAACCTTGATGTAGAGGATTTAGGTCAATTTATCCTACCTGAAAATGATGAATCTGAGTTAAAATCCAGACTTGAAAGCTTAAAGGAAAAGTTTGACATCGAAGAAATCGTTTATTTGGCTACCTGTAATCGTGTAAGCTTTATGATGTATGGGGATGCTTTTTTGAATGACAATTTCATTTATGATTTCTTCAATAAGATTAATCCGGATGCAATGGCCAAAATTGGAGACAATGCATCCAAATTTGTTCAATTCTATTCTGGATTAGATGCCGTCGATCATTTATTTGAGGTGGCTTCTTCTGTTGATTCACTCGTAGTAGGAGAAAGAGAGATTTTTAGACAATTTAGAAAGGCGTATGAATTTTCGCGGACTAATCATCTTGTGGCCGATAATTTTAGGATTTTGGAAAAATATACGGTTAAAACTGCCAAAGAAGTATACGATAAAACCAAAATTGGCGAAAAGCCCTTGTCCATAGTTTCCTTAGCAATTCAAAAGCTTTTGCAAACACAAAGAGAAAAATCTTCAAGAATATTATTGGTCGGTGCGGGTGAAACCAATCGTTTGGTTGGGAAGTTTTTGAAGAAACATGGGTTTAATAATATTCAGATTTTTAATCGAAGTTTGGATAATGCAAAATCACTCGCTGATTATCTGAATGCTGATTCCCATCACTTGAGCGAGTTAAAAAATTATTCTGGTGGATTTGATATTATGATTGTTTGTACCGGTGCCAATGATCCAGTGATCAATGAGGAAAATTATCAAAATTTAGTACAATCTGAAAGTGATAAAAAATTGCTGATTGATTTATCAGTACCTAGAAATATTGACGAATTAGTAGTAAGACAAAATAATACCGAATACATCAGTATCGATAGTCTTCGAACAATTGCTCACGCAAATTTACAAGATCGTAAAAAAGAGATTGTTGAAGCACAAAAAATCATCAAAGCAAATTTGGAATCTTTCTCTAAAATCTATCAACAGAGATTAATCGAACGTGCCTTAAGTGAGGTGCCCGTTGAAATACGAGCGGTCAAAGAAAGAGCAATCAATAATGTCTATAAAGATAATATCGATCAATTGGATGAATCTACTCGAAACCTAGTCCTCGAAATGATGGACTACATGGAAAAGAAATGTATTTCTGTTCCGATGCGTTTAGCCAAAGAAGTGGTTGAATAGTTCCAAGATTTAATTCCATTCTTCATAGCGTTTTTCCAAAACCTATTTATAATTATCCCTTCATTAATTAGGATCTCTAATATTTGTTTTCAAAATAAATATACAATTTCTGTTTTCTTGTCATATGGCAAGATTTCTCTTTTTGATTGATCTCATATTTGTATTGTAATTAATTATTAATCATTTAAAACAAATACAAATGAAAGATTCAAAAGAGTTTATGTTACTATTTAGATTTCAGCCAGATTTTAACAACCAGCCTACGCAAGAAGAATTAGATGCCATGAATCAACAATGGGGTTCGTTCTTTGGTAAACTAGCAATCCAAGAAAAACTGGTAAGTACACATCGATTAGGATTTGAAGGAATGCTCATCGCTACGGATAAAAAAACTTCAGATGGAATCAATATGGATGGTGGAAATACCTTAGGTGGATATGTAATTGTAAAAGCACACAGTATGGAAGAAGCTGTAGAAATTGGTAAAGAAAGTCCAATTCTATTAATGGGGGGAAATGTCGAAGTCAGATCTACAATTCCAATGTAAGTTTAGTGACACATTTTCATTCGATCAAATCAAATTAGTTAAAATTTTAAAATCACAAATCATGACAAATAATAATATCATTTCAAAAGCAATAACCGTAGTAGCAATAAGTTTTTTCTTTTCACCTATAGTGGCTCATGCTCAAAAATTCATTAGGGTATCTTCAAGCGTAACGATTGAATCAACTATCGATGAGGTCTATGATGTTTTACGATCTATGGATCAATTCAACGCCTGGTCACCGTTTGTTGTCGAAGACCCTAAACAAATAAATTATGTTGAAGGTAAGGATGGAGAAATTGGATCAACCTTTTACTGGGAAGGCGTAGAAGAAAAATCTCTTGGAACTCAAACACTCACCGACTTGAAACAAAATCAATATATAAGATTAGAGTGCGACATTCAAAAACCTTTTAAGGGACAACCTTTGTTTGAATATCATTTAAAGCAAACAGAAAACGGTGTTTTAGTGACTCAGAATTTTGAGGTAGGAATGGGGACTTTTTCGTACATCATGGCAAAAATCTTTGGTGCCAAAGGTGATATCCAGAAAACAAACGAATTGGGTCTGGCTAGATTAAAAGAATATGTAGAGACCAAAGAAGTAACCATTGTCGCTATTGAAAAATAAAAACTTATTTCATTCAAAAATTCAAAAATAATTATCATGAAAACTATATTCGATCAAAATACAAGACAAGAAATAATTGAAAGAGCAAAAAAAATTAATAACAACTCCCAAGCTCAATGGGGAAAGATGGACGCCTTTCAGATGATGGTACACTGCACCAAAAATGCCAATTTATTACAAGCTAAAAAACAATATCCTAGATTATTTATCGGAAGACTATTTGGGAAAATGGCTCTTAAAAGCACCCTTAAAAACGATAAAATCATGTCAAAAAACTCACCAACGCATCCAGATTTTGTCATAAAAGAAACCGGTGAAGTGGCAGATATAAAAGATAAATTTATTCAATCGATTAAGGATTATTCAAATGTTCATTCCGATAATTATCAAGATTTTGTGCATCCATTTTTTGGTAAAATGACTCTAGAACAAGTAGGGCAATGGGAGTACAAGCATTTGGATCATCATTTAAGACAATTTGGTGCTTAAATGTCCCTAGCAAATCATTTAGATTTAAATTTTCTTTCAATTGTTGAATAAGTTCAGAAGAAATACAAAGGCTTTGAATTTTTCCGGACTTGACTTAATTCTGCCCTAAAAATTTATTGATTCGATTAGCAAAAATTTAAATTTAAAAGATTAAGAAAGAATCTAATTATATTGCATCTTTCTCTAAATCATGATTATGAAAATCGTTTGTGGAATTATTGTTTTTCTATTCTCCTTTTGTCTGAATGCACAGGAAATTATTAATCCAGATTTACTCCCGGATGTTGAAGACTATATTTTTGTACAATCAAATCCAGAAGCAGATACGGTGATCATAGCACTTCACGGTGGACCCACCGATGAATTGTATGAGGGAAGTTTTGAGTTCATGGAAAGCATCGAGACTTTTTCCGTTGTTGAAATCTTGAAGCATGAAATGATGACTGAGGTGTTATCAAATGATCTTTTGACTTTTGAAGAAGGAGTAGCAGTGAATGATACTACGGTTGCCTTAATTGAAAAAGTTGTTCAATATTACAATGAGCAATTCAAAACTGTGGTTTTGTTGGGCCACTCTTGGGGAGCTATTATTTTGGGTGAATATATGGATGATTACGGAGTCGATAACATTCATAAAATTATCCCGATGGAAGGTCGATTGAGTGTTCAGCAAGAATTTGTAGATTATCTATTGGATGGATACTTACCGACTTTTGCTGGAGACGGTACGACCATTATTCCAGGACTTCAAGGGATTTGGGATCAAGGATTATTATCACTTGGAGCCGCTGCATTTGCCAATCGATGGACAGATTCTTTGGCAGGGATGGACTTAAGTAAAATGATGTACACCTATGCCGAAAATGATGGAAGTACAGGTTCGCTTATCGATGTCGAAATTGATTTTCTTAACGATGTGGGTGCCGAAATTTTAGCCATCCCGAATGAAGATCATGGCGCTTCTTTTGAAGTCCAATATCAACAAATGATAGTAGATTTTATCCGCGGGAATAGTGTTATGACTTCTACAGAAACCATTGTCCAGAACAAAAATTTTAGATTGTTTCCCACACTTGCCAATCGTTGGATTCAGGTTGAATTTGAAAAACCTCTTGGAAACTTAAGGATTTTCGATTTTTCTGGTTCCTTAATTTATGAATCTTCTGATCTTAAATCCGGCGATAGAATTGATGTTTCAGAATTTCCAACTGGACAGTATGTTGCCATCGTTCAAAATGAATCCAATAATGTTCAGACAGAACGATTTCAGATTGTTAAGTAGAGCTTGATTTTCGATTGACCAATGAAAATTGTCCTATTCGAATGATGATTCTTTCCTTGAACTAGGATTAAAATATCAACACTTTCTTAACAATCATTTGACCCGAAATTTGAAATTTAATTAAATGAATTCCTTTCGAGGCCAAGTCATTAATGCGTAAGTTTTTAGATCCACGTTTCATTTTACTTTTATATACCATCTGACCTACAGGATTAATAATTTCGAAATCTACGTCACGATCCAAAAATTTATCCAAACTTATTTCGAAGTTCCCATTGTTTGGATTAGGAATTAGATTTAGGCCAAGTGTAGAATGGAGCTCTTCCACATTACTGACAATGACAGAAATCGTTTGAGTCATTACATCGGTCCCGCAATCATTTGACGCTTCCAGTACCACAGGAAACGTTCCAGAAAAGGCATAAGTATGTTCCGGATTTTCTTCAAAACTGACATTACCATCACCAAAAAACCATGTATAGCTGTCTGCTCCATTTGAGTTGTTGATTAAACTGATGCTAGGGTCATTTTGCATAATTTCAAAATCAGATATGGGTTCTTCCAAAACAGTAATGGTGTCTGCAAATGTAAATGTTGATGTACCATTCGCATTAGATATTTCTGCAACTATGCTGTAGACTCCCGCGTTTTCGTACACCACTACAGGATTCTGATCCGTAGAGCTTGCTGGCACACCACCCTCAAATGTCCAATTCCATGAGATGGGATCATTTGTACTTTCATCGGTTAAGATAACACCTAGAGGAGCGCATCCTTCATTGGTTGAAAAATTGACCGCAATCCCAGGGGTGCTGAATTCAACCTCAATAGATTCACTGTACTGAGATTCGCCACAATCATTCAAGACTGTGAGTGAAACATCATAGGTTCCAGAAGTCAAATAACTATGCGTGGGGTTTTCAATATTACTCGTGTTTCCATCTCCAAAATCCCATTGATAACTAACACCATCCATCGATGTATTAACAAAATCTACCACAGAGCCATCAATATTACTCGTAAAGCTTGCAATTGGTTCGGCATAAATGCTAATGATTTGCGGCATCAACAGAGTATCTGATCCATAAGAATTTGTTGAAATCAATTGAACATCATAAATGCCTGTACTGGTATAATTGACTGCTGGGTTTTCAGCTGTTGAGCTTGCCGGATCTCCACCAACAAATTCCCATTGATACGTATCCGCTAAGGAAGAATTATTTTCAAATAGAATTTCCATTGGAACACAGCCAGAGTCCAAATCGACATCAAAAGAAGAGTTAGGATACGCATTGATTTCTACTTCAAAAATTACTTCATCAGACCCACATTGATTACTCGTAGTAAGGGTGATAAAGTAAGTTCCATTCGCTTCAAAAACATGTGTCACTTCATCCATGTCATAGATCATGGTGATATCATCTGAGATATTCCATTCCGAAGTAGCATTCGGAGTATTATTTTGTAAATGAATTTGATTTCCATCTACTGTATACTCATAATCGGCTATCGGTTGTTCTGTAATGATAATATAATCACTAGAAGTAATATCACTTGATCCACTCGCATTGCTCACGGTCAGACTTACGTCGAATGTCCCCCCAGAGGAGTAAGTGACGATAGGATTTTGCTCCATCGAACTAGAAGGTGTTCCGCCTTCGAAAATCCAATTCCAAGAATCTACATTCGCACTTGATGCGTCAAAAAACTCAATAGTAAGAGGCGAACATCCTTCATTGGTACTAGCACTGAAATCCGCTGTAGGTAATCCCAACAGATTGATTTCTAATGTATCAGTGGCTACTCCGCAATCATTGAAAGCACTTAAGATCACCTCGTAGATACCATCATCCGTATAAGTATGCTGTGGATTTAAATCTACCGAAGTATTGCCGTCCCCAAAATTCCATTCAACACTATTAGCATTACTAACTGTACTCGTAAAATCAACGGTTAATAAATTGATTGTATTCGAAGCCATAACATTTGGAACATCGTCAATAATTATATAATTGTCATACTGCTCACTTGCCGTTCCATTATCATTAGCAATGTTTAGACTTACGTCGAATGTGCCGATGGATGAATAAGTGATAGTAGGATTTTGATCTGTGGAGCTTGAAGGAGTCCCTCCAGGAAATTCCCAATTCCAACTTGTAGGATTTCCGGTTGAAGCATCCACAAAGTCGATCGTATATTCAGCACAACCTTCTGTGCTTTGAATGGTCGAAAATTGAACGGTCAAATCAAGGGACAAGATGATTTCTTGAGTAGCATTGGATTCGCCACAGTCATTATAGCCATAAAGAACGATCTCGTAAGTTCCATAATCAGCATAACTATGAGTAGGATTAACTTCCGTCGCAGTATTACCATCCCCAAATTCCCACAAATAGGTATTGGCACTGGAAGAGTTGTTTGTAAAACTAACCTCTAGGCCATTAATACTATAGGTGAAGGCGACTTCTGGAATGTCTTCAACAAGAATGTAATTTGTTTCACTCAAAATGTCTTGCCCTAAAATATTTGTGACTTCCAAAGTAACATCATGATTTCCAACGGTATTATAAGTGACCAAAGGGTTTTGCTCAGTACTACTTGAAGGAGTTCCTCCCTCAAAGGTCCATAGCCAACTATCGATGAGTCCAGTAGATTGATCGGTATATTGTACGGACTCACCAATACAAATTTCTTGAGTGTCTGCCGTAAATATTGCGACAGGTATGTCATATGGATTGATGTTCTCAATAATTTGGATGTCAAAATTTCCCTCATCGCCAGGTGCTGAACCAACGAGAATATTAATCACATCTCCGGCAGACACGTCTGTGATCACTAAAGTATTTCCACTGCAAGATTCACTGGTGGCGTTATATAAGAATTGCGAACATCCATCATATCCAGCAATTACAGGATTGCTTAAGGATCCGGGAGTGATGATGACTTCTAATTCGACAACGTCAAGTACAACGATATAGCTGTACCACACGGCGTTTAAAGTATTTCCCACAAAGCAAGGTGGAATCTGATCGGAGGTCGAACATTCGTTGGATTGATTCAATAAAATTAAGCCATTGGAATTTAGATTGATCCCATTGATGCACTCATCATTTATTGTAGGGACAACGGCACTTAAATTGAAATTATAATTTCCTGCATTTGTTCCAGGTTTGGTACTCACAGCGATGTAGTAATCACCAGAACTTGAAATAGGAATTATACTATCAGAATCGATACAACTCAGATCCGTGATCAAAGCACCACATGATCCTTGAAAAGCAGAAACATGAATACCATTCGAGATATCAGTTATTTCCAAACTTACTGTTCCACTTGGGATATTGACCTTATGCCAAACGGTAGATTCGGTAGCTATATTACAAGTGCTGATGTTTTCATTCGGACATGCATTAACTGTCGTGCCGAATATGGAAATTGCAGAACAATCAGTTGGTAAAGTACCATTGTCAGTAGCAGTGCTACAAGTGTTGTTGATGGTGAAATTGACTGATTCCGTAAGGGTGATTTCAAAACTACCTTCATCACCAGTCGAACTTCCAACAGCAATAATCAAGGAAGTATTTGGTTCGACACAAGAGAAATTAATATCGAAAGCATCGGTACATTCTTCTGTTGAATTTGGAGAAGAGAATGGTGTGCCGCTACAATTAGACCAGACACTCATCCCCACATTATTGGCTCCAATGGCATTTAAAGTAATGTTTATACTAGAATAATTTGATCCAGTCATAAAATTATAATAGACCACATGATCTTGAACGCAAGAAAAATTGCCATCCGATGTAGCGCAAGCAGTGGTGCCAGAATTACTCAAACCAGAACTCAGTAATGTACTTGCCGAGCAAACACTATTGCTGGGCTCGCAAGGAACTGAACAAGATGGTGGTGCAGTGATAATGACATTGTCTGTACACGTTGGATCAAGAATATCAGTGATCACAAAACTTAAATTTCCGTCAATGATATTATAGGGCCCAAAACTGGTTGTGACGCCATAATTTCCTGTTGTATTGTTTGGATCATTGGCGGTCCATGAAGCTCCAGTATTTGCTCCAGTGACCTCGAGGTCAAAGCTAAAGGTATCGTCTAATGGATCGGAGGGTGTGTTGTTGTCATCACAAACTATGTTCCATGCAGTAGACATGATGTCACAAGTATTGGAACAAGTGGGAGGGGCAACAATAAGTAGCGAGGCTGTACAAGCAGGATCAAGGATATCAGTGATGGTAAAATTTAAATCCCCAGAATTAATATTATAAGGTCCAAAAACAACCGTAGTATTGTAGGCCCCTGTGGTTGAATTAGGGTCATTGGCAAACCAAGAACTACCCGTGTTTGCTCCAGAAACTACAACTTCAAAACTAAAACTGTCATCGCTTGGATCACTAGGAGTGCCACTATCATTGCAGAGGATGTTTGATGGTGTTGCCATGATAACGCATACATTAGAGCAGGTCATTGGAGGACTGACATTAACAATACTTGTGCAAGTCGGATCATCAATATCGGTTACGGTAAAACTCAGGTTTCCAGCACTAATATTATAAGGTCCAAAACTTATTGGGCCACCATATGTTCCCGTCGTATTATTAGGATCATCGGCTGTCCAAGAAGCACCGGTGTTTGCCCCAGTTACTGTAAGGTCAAAAGTATAGATATCATCTGTTGGATCACTAGGAGTGCCATTATCATCACAAAGAATATTTGTAACCGAGGAAGTGATGGCACAAACATTCGAACAAGTTGCTGGAGCGTTTACAGAAACAGCTGCAGTACAGGTCGGATCAACAATATCCGTAATGGTAAAATTTAAATTTCCACTACTAATATCATAAGGTCCAAAAGTTGTGATAACATCATAACTACCAGTGGTATTATTTGGATCGTCTGCGGTCCATGATGCACCGTTGTCAGTTCCAGTAACAAGAACATCAAAAGTGAAGGTGTCATCGCTTGGGTCGGAAGGTGTTCCGTTGTTGTTGCAAGTTATGTTGGATGCGCTGGCGGTGATATTGCAAGTTGCACCAGCGCAATTGTCAAGGACTTCTTGTTCTGAACTGCATTCTGAGGGGTTATTCACTATATCTACTAAACCAAAAACGTTGTTGGCATCTAAAACGGGACATACTCCACTACAGTCTGTTAAAACTAGGTTATTCTTAATCTCCAGATTATTGCCTACAAAATTTAGATTGCTTAATGAATTAATCTCTTGAAGATTGTCATTACCCCGAAGTCTAAATGATTTTTCGCAGGTTACTAGAGAAGGAAAGTTAATGCTGATGAGTTCAGGATTATTGATAATGCTAATTTCATCAATTCGATTCAAATTAGGCATAGAAATAGTCGTTAATTTATGATTATCATCTATATTAAAGTCTACATCTATATCAATGTAGCTTGTGAAATTAATAACTTCTAAATTGTCGTTGGCTAGTATCAAAAATACTGAAGCAGCGGTTAAAGAAGGGAAATCTAGTGTCACTAGTGCGTTATTACTATTAAAGGATAAATGAATTGCTGTCTGTAATAATGGAAAGTTTAAAGTTGTCAGAGAGTTGTTGCCCCATATGTAAACAGATCCTCCGTCAATCAAAGCAGGTGCACTTACATTTGTCAATATGTCGTTAGAATAGATATCAAGGTAGCCAGACGTATTTAAATTAGTAATGTCGATTGATACTAGGTTATTGTTCTCCCAGATATGTAAAAAATCGATAGAAATGAGAGAATGTAAATTGAGGTTAGTTAACCCAGAATTCCAAATTTCTAGGTATCCGTTTGCACCTGAAACTAAAGAAGATAAATCTAGATTAGTTAAATTTACGCATGAGATTATTCTAACATCAGCCGAGTTAATGTTTGTTAAATTACTAAGATCCAGATTGACTAAATTAACATTAGATCGGATAGTTAATTGATCCCAACCTGTCAGAGTAACTAACCCGGTGAGATAAATATCGTTTACAGATGAATTGTTCTCAAACCTTAATATTTTAACAGTTGTCAACGCAGGGAAATTGATTATTGGTAATATAGGACAATCTATAATTACTAATTCGCAACCTACACTAACTAAATTCGATAATCCCGATATATCACTCACATCAATTCCTGATATGGTAAGACTCCCATTCAAATCCGTACAATTCGGATACATCGCCACAAAATCATCCACATCTTGTTGACTTAATAGTGATACATCACCTGGAGGACATTGGGAATATGAATTAGTTAATAATGAGATTAAAATGAACACGATCAGAAAACTTCTCATAACTGTTGGTTGTTAAAATGATGATAGGGTAGAAGAGAATACTTCTCATCCATTTTAAACTTCAACGCTTGAATGGTGGTAGATCAAGTTAAATGCAAAAGCTCAAATCCCAGATATCATTAAATATACATGAAAGCCGTAATTACTCCCAAATATTAACACTTATAATGAGAGATGTTTATGAGGAGATGCGATTCAACAAAAAAGTTTCTTTTTATGGAAATTTATTTTTTAGAATTTTTATGGACAAAAACCTATATCAACAGGCGCTACTAATATCTCGATTCACCAAGTCCCTAAATCTCGACATCTCTTTTAACTCACCGGAGCCAACTTCACCACCAATCCGTCCATGTCGTTGTTTAATCTTAACTGACAACTTAATCGACTATTGTCCTCAACAAAGAATGCCTGGTCCAACATGTCTTCTTCGTCGTCGCTAGGAGGGTTTAATTCGTGGTCGGATTCTACATAACAGTGGCAAGATGCGCATAGAGCCATTCCTCCACAAGTGCCTTCGACTGGTAAGTCTTCGGCTTTGGCAATTTCCATCATGTTGAAGTTCATATCGGTCGGTGCTTCAATGACATGCGCTTCCCCTTCTCGGTCGATGATGGTTACTTTGATGACGTTATCTTCCATGATTAATTTTCAATGCCCGCAATTCCGGTAACGGTTGTGTATTTAAAACTCAACTTCTGATCCGGATATATATACTTAAATGCAGATTGTACCATTAGGGTTCCCTCGTGAAAACCACAAAGGATTAATTTTAATTTTCCTTCATAGGTGTTGACATCCCCGATGGCATAAATTCCAGGTACATTGGTACTGTAGTCCAAAGTGTCAACCTCGATAGCACTACGATTAATATTCAATCCCCAATCCGCAATCGGACCTAATTTCGGCGAAAGCCCAAACAAAGGAATGAAGTAATCTACTTTTCTTGAATGCAATCCTCCATCTTTTTTAACGATCACTTCTTCGAGATGATCACCACCTTTTACATCAACGGCTTGTGCTTCTGTTAACAATTCTATTTTGCCTGCCTTGTGTAGATCCATTACTTTTTCAACAGAATCCAAGGCACCTCTAAAGGAAGTCCTGCGGTGAACGAGTGTGATACTTTTGGCGATGTTAGATAATTCAATCGTCCAGTCCAAGGCAGAATCTCCACCTCCAGCAATCAATAAATCCTTATCTCTGAATTGCTCAGGATCCTTAACCATATACTCAACGCCATGATCTTCAAATTTGTCCAAGCCCTCTATAGGAGGTTTTCGTGGTTCGAAGCAACCCAATCCCCCAGCGATCGCGATGACTGGTGCTTGAATGATCGTCCCGCGGTTGGTGGTCAATTGATACATTTTATCATCGATCTTTTCAATGGTTTCTGCTCGTTCACCTAAAGTGAATTCAGGTTTGAACGGCGCAATTTGTTCCATTAAATTTGTGACTAAGTCGCCCGCAAGAATACTTGGGAAACCCGGTATATCATAGATCGGCTTCTTAGGATAAATCTCCGTCAATTGGCCTCCCGGTTGGGGTAAAGCATCCACCAAGTGGCATTTGAGCTTCAAAAGCCCGGCTTCAAAAACCGTGAATAGACCACAAGGACCTGCTCCTACAATAATGATATCTGTTTTATGCATCGGTATTCAATTAAATTGCCGCAAATCTCCTAAAAATATTGCGATAGAAAAATGAATTTGCCCTAAATCAATAGAATTGCCTCAAAAGGGTATATATATCAATGAATAATGTGCTCAATGGTTTAAAAAACTAGAATAATTCAGTGATATGTTGATCAAAACTTACGCAAGTGCCGTCCAAGGGGTCGAAGCACAAACCATAACTATCGAAGTAAACGCGGGAGGAACCGTGGCTGCAGGTAAACAATTGTATCATTTGGTTGGATTACCCGATAACGCGGTCAAAGAGGGATTTCATCGGATTGAAGCAGCGATTAAAAATATCGGATATCGGATGATGCGTTTGAAACTGGTCGTCAATTTGGCACCTGCTGATATTCGCAAGGAAGGATCGTCTTATGATTTGCCAATTGCTCTTGGGATCTTGGCGGCGACCAAGCAAATTAATGCGGATCGGATGAGTCAATACATGTTTATGGGTGAATTAGCATTAGACGGAAGTCTCAGGCCGATTACGGGGGCTTTGCCAATAGCAATTCAAGCGAGGATAGAAAAATTTAAAGGGCTTTTTGTGCCCAAGGAAAATGCTCGGGAAGCGGCGATTGTCAGTGATTTGGATGTTTATGGAATCGAGAGTTTGGTCGAAGCGGTCGATTTTCTAGATGGTAAAACCGAGCTCAATCCTGTCGTCGTGGATACCCGCGAAATCTTTGAAGACACCTTGAATAATTATGATGTTGATTTCTCTGATGTTAAAGGGCAAGAGAATATTAAACGTGCCCTTGAATTGGCGGCAGCGGGAGGTCATAATGTGATTTTGATCGGGCCACCTGGCGCTGGAAAGACGATGTTGGCAAGACGTTTGTCGACGATATTGCCACCTTTAAATTTGTTTGAAGCTCTGGATACTACTAAGATTCATTCTGTTTCTGGCTTGCTTGGCGCGAATGCGTCTCTGGTTTCGAAGAGACCATTTAGAGCTCCGCATCATACGATTAGTGATGTGGCCTTGGTAGGTGGGGGTAGTAATCCCAATCCGGGGGAGATTTCTCTAGCACATAATGGTGTTCTGTTTTTGGATGAATTGCCTGAGTTCAAGCGGAGTGTCTTGGAAGTATTGCGTCAACCTATGGAAGAGCGGAAAGTGACCATTTCAAGAGCTAAGGTGTCGGTGGATTATCCTGCGAGTTTCATGTTGATCACCTCGATGAACCCCTGCCCTTGTGGTTTTTACAATCATCCAGACAAGGATTGTGTTTGTGGTCCTGGGATTGTGAAGCGATACCTCAATAAAATATCCGGTCCATTATTGGATCGGATTGATTTGCATGTAGAAGTGACTCCTGTGTCCTTAGATGAGTTGGCTGTCGCCGAATATACCAGCGAGACCAGTGAGGTCGTCCGAAAGCGAGTGATTGCTGCGAGAAATTTTCAAAAAGGGAGATACGAACGGTTAAATGGGGTCCATTTCAATGCGCAAATGTCTAGTCGCATGGTCAGTGAAGTTTGCACATTAAATAAGGCTTGTACGACACTTTTAAAAACGGCGATGGAAAAATTACAACTTTCCGCTCGGGCGTATGATCGGATTCTGAAGGTCGCTCGTACTGCGGCTGATTTGGCACAAAGCAAAGAAATCAAGATTGAGCACTTGGCAGAGGCGATACAGTATCGGAGTTTGGATCGAGAGGGCTGGGCAGGGTAAATAAATCTAAAGCGATCATTATATGGAAACATTTGTTAACTTTAAATATTCTTTTCCATGAAGAAAAGGATAGAAATTATTTTATTGCCAGAAGCGGAAAGGTACTTTGAAAGACTACCCTTCAAAATGCAACGTAAATTTGCTTCTACTTTTGATAAAACTAAACTAGGTTATAAAGGTGAATGGTTTAAAAAGTTGAAAGGTACTGATGGAATTTTTGAATTTCGAACGCGAGATGAAAGTGGATTCTATCGATTATTCGCTTTTTGGGACACAAGGCAAGATTTCGAAACATTGATTATCGGGACTCACGGGTTACAAAAGAAAACAAATAAAACACCTCAGACCGAAATTAAAAGAGCAGAAAGAATAAAGCGATTTTATTTCAAATTAAACTAGAATGAAAGGAATTACAGTTGAAGCACTCAAAGAAAAGACCTTTGGACCGATAGGATCTCCAAAAAGAAATTTGTATGAACAAGAACTACAAATGGAAATCCTCCGTGAAGAGATCAAAAAACTCAGAAAAGAAAACAAACTGACACAGGCCCAATTGGGAAAATTGATCGGTGTACAACGTGCTCATATTTCAAAAATGGAAAACAATGCTAAGAACATTACGATAGGCACTTTGGTAAAAGTATTTAATGCTTTAAATGCCCAAATAAGTTTTAAAGTTGAAACAAGAGAAACGGTGATCAATAGAGTCTAATCTCCCACATACAGAAGAGAAAATTGAAAAATAAAAAGCAAAGATCTGATTTCACCTCACAATTCAAAGAGATTCTCGATTTGACAAATGCTCAAATTGAGGCGATCGATAAAATTGAAACCAAACTTTACAAAGATTACTTTTGGTCCAATAATCTTTCAGAGTCAGCGCTAACAATACGATATTTAAAATCTATTTTTTCTATCCTCTCGAATGACCAAATAAAAAGTTTAAAAGAATACAAGAAAGAACAACTCCATAAAGTAGCACTAAAGAAACAATCGACTTTACAGAAATCATTTGAAAGTCAGTCAAAAAGACTTCAAGCATTAGGACTTTCAGAAGACCAACTGTGGCAATTTGTACAGGCAAAAAGTAAATGGCTCAATGTCTACAAAAAAAGAAATCTTGAATTTTTAAAAGAAGGGGGAGACCAATTTAACGAGGAATTAAAGGAAGAGATTGATAAAGAATTATTTCAACCGATATTCACCACCAAACAATTTGAACAATACCTCAAATTAGTTCGAAAAGAAAATGAACAACAAGAGCAGTGGCGACTAAAGCATTCAAAAGCCAATTTTGAAAACCAGTATTCTATTAAGTTGACAGATCAGCAAGCAGTTTGCATTTTTGAAATAGAGAGTGACCGTTTGTATAAAAACGAAAAAGGAGAATATTTATCCGATTTCGAACGAGAAGAAATAAAGCTCCAAAAGTTTAAGGAGGTATTGAATTCAGATCAGTTTGAATCTTATCAAAAAGAATATTTAAAGAGATTAGAGCGTAAACGACAAGAGTTGATCCAGTCAAATAAAGGACATTACCTAAAAAAATTGAAAGAGATTCAAAAGACTCTAGCGTATTACAAAAAGAATGTCCTTCCGTTGAAATCTGAAGCACGATTTAAGTTAGAATACGTTCTAAATAATGAGCAAAAAGAATTCTTGGCCAAGCTAAAGGAAGAATATTTCGATATTCTTGAAAATAGAAAGAAAATATATCGAGCTCAGCATGAAAGGCATTACCTGGATCTTGTGCCAAACGAATTACAAGCCAATCTCATAAGTGTAGCATTTGAAAAAATTCGCATTAATGCTTATTACCTCAGAGACTGTAAATATCTCGATAAAATTTTGGCTAGTGAAATAGTCGAAAAAGTGAAAAGGGAAGAATCTAAATTAAGACCCGTCTACCAAGCCTTCAAAGATTTTCAGATTACGCTTTACGAAGAAAACGGGGGTGATTATGGCGCTTGGATTCACAAGGTGGTAAGTAAGGAAGACAATCGAAATTTACAATATTTAAGCTTGTTACTTTTAGAACCAACCTTAGAAGAAAACTTAAAACGATTGAAATCTTAAGACATATTTTTATAATTACTCAAAGTATCATTGAGCTCCACCCTAAAGTAAATGCAGGAACTGTCGTGTATTATAACTCGTATTACTTAGAGTTTCTATAAATTGAAGATATGAAATCAATGTTCGTTTTTGTAGTACTCGTTTTTTCTTTCTTTAATTCAGTATTAGGACAATCCAATTGGAAATATTATTCCACGGACTTTTGGGTTCAGGATATTAAGATTGTTGAGGATGATTTATTTATTGGAAATCCAACAGGATTACATGTTATCGATATAGAATCAAAAAATGGAAAATTATTTCAATCAGTTAATAGTCCATTAAGAGGATCTTTCGTTTGGGAAATGTTAGCCAAGGACGAATATGTTTGGATTGCCCTAAATGAAGGAGGAATTGCCAAATATACTTTTCCGGGTAATGAACAAGAAGTTGGAGAATGGGAACAGTTTTTTACTGGGTTAGGTGGAGGTGTTGATACTATTGAACGAGCCAGAAATATGATTGAAGCCGATGATGGTTCGCTTTGGTTTGAAATGAAATGGTGGAATGCGAGCGACTTTCTCTATTCACTAAAAGATGGAGTCCTTCAAGGTCATTCTAATCTATTCTCTGAAACTCCACATTCTTTTAGTTGCCATGGTAGTAAGCGAATATATTTTGAAACGAATAACGCTCTTAAATACTTAGAACTTGAATCTGTGGAAATTAAAGAAATCACACTCCCGAGTTCAGATATGACTGTCCATTCTATTACTGCATTTAATGATGAGATTTATGTGAGTATGTCAAATGAAACCGAGAATTTTTTATATCGATATCAAGATGAATGGAATTTAATTTCACAGACGGAAGAAGTATTAAATTTGAACAATGCACAAAAGGGAGCTAATAGAATATGGTTGAACAATTATTCATTGGAGCCTGAATTTACAGCGATTACACAAAATACTATTGAACATTTTACATTAGAAGATCTTTGCGGCAATCAAGTTGAAACTGGCTATCGAACACTTGTTCTTAATGAAGATGAATCAGGTTACATTTATATGGTTAATTATAATATTTGGGATGAAGGATCTTTTATTTATCGGATAAAAGACGGTGAAGTGACTAGTTATGATATTCATCATTCCACACTTGCCTTGACACCCAGTTTAAATGAAGTTGGTAATTTCGATTGTGGTAATAATTTGCTGCTTTCCGATCTAACGCTATTTCAAACTTTTAAACCCGACTCTTTGAAAATCACTAAAGTACTTCCCAATAGAGATCATGGAGACTTAAAAATGATTGATCATGATCCCTTGACTTGTAAGTATTACATAGTCCATGATGGATTGTCTTTTGGCCCGAGCTATTTATATGTGTTCGAAAATGATGTTCTCCAGGATACTATTCATTTGGAGAATGGATGGATTGAGGATTTTCACATATCAGAAGATGGAATTTTATTTCTCGCAAACAAAGGAGTAGGGATTTATGATTCGGTAAATGAATCCTGGGAATGGAATACTGTGCCTTTTGTTAACCCCGAAAGCCCTAACTTGAATTATGTGTTTGGAATTAGGGAACATTTAAATGGAGCAATTACTTTTGGAACAATGGCTTCGCTAGTGGTTTACGAAGATGGTGTTTGGACAACTTATGACAAAGATAACAGTCCTCTAGATGAAGGTGTTTTTACGCACTTGATCGATAGTAAAGGTGATATTCTAGTGGAATACTTAGGAGGTATTTACAAGTTTGATGGTAACCAGTGGGAATACACCGAAGTATTGGATCCGACGAAAGATGGTATTAGAAGTATTTATGAAGATGAATATGGCAATTATTTATTAGGGACATTTAATAGCGGAGTACTTTATTGGAATGGATTTGATTTTGAGCATATTAATGTTTCCAATTCCTCTATTCCAAGTAATCATATATCAGAAATAATTCAACATCCAGAAACTAAGGAATTATGGTTAATGACCGACAGAGGTATTGCTATTTGGAATCGTAACGACTATACTTTTCGCAAAGGGATATTTGGAAAGACATATTATGATGCCCAGAAAAATTTAGAATATAATCCAGGTATCGATGTTGGACTAAGTAATGTAGCACTAAAAATAAATCATGAACAAACAATCCTGTCAGATGTCAATGGAAACTATGCCGTGTATCCTGCAGTGGAAGATTCATTTTCTATTCAATGTAATGCACTAGAAGGTTATGAGATTTTAACCGAGACAAGTTATTCAGACACTTTTGAAAATCAGGATATTTTTGATTTGAATTTTGGTCTTTGGAAAGAATTAGATCCTAGACCATTGGAGATTGATTTTGCTATTAGCCCCTTTTTATGTTCGTCACAAATTTCATTGTGGATAACTATCGAAAATCCTGGCTGGGATACGATTGATGCCACTGGAATATTGACTCTTCCTACAGAGATAGAGATATTATCGACATCACCAGAAGCGGAAGTGCTATCCGATCATTCAGTTTCTTGGATTTTAGATGATTTAAGCTTTTTGGAAAAGCGGACGTTCTTGGCAGTGCTGGATGTACCAACAGTCGAAGAGATGATTGAGGAATTTGGTTCAATTGATGCGGCATTAATTAATGTTTCAGCCTCTTTGATTTACAATGGATCTACCTATGACTTTGATGAGGAGGTAACTTTTTTATGTGGTTACGATCCTAACGACAAAACTGCTAGTAGTACAGGGGCTTCTATTGAAAATTTCAGTCTGCTCGAGGATGATCTTGAGTATACTATACGTTTTCAAAATGAAGGGAATTATAAAGCGAGTAATATTACAATTGTAGATACCATCGATAGTCAATTAGAGATAACATCATTAAATGTGATTTCTAGGAGTCATCCTGTTCAAACAGAAATAGACATTAATAATGTTATCACCTTCAGATTTATAGATATTGACTTACCTCCGAAATCTGAAAATGAAGCAGGAAGTCAGGGTTTTGTGAAGTTTACTATTTCTCCAAAAGAAGGGTTGCTTGATAATTCAACAGTACTTAATTCTGCGGATATCTATTTTGATCATAATTCTCCAATTCATACCAATACAACGGAAAATATATTAGTTGAGGAACTACCAATAATTTCTTCGTCAAGTGAAGTCTTTGATGAACAAAAAGGACTATTAGTTTTTCCTAACCCCTCAAATGGTCGCTTTAATATCAAATCGATTAACGACTTAGAATATGGTTATAAGGTGTTCGATTCTATTGGACGCCTGTTAATCGAAAAGTCAAAACAAAAAGATGTTTCTCAATTTAATCTAGAAATTCCCGGTCTTTATATTCTTGAATCAACGATTGGTACGAAGCGTCACGTAGAAAAAATAGTAGTACGATAAATTTTATTTAATTGAAATCCTACTCCTCCTCTCCACTAGCATCCACGTACAAAGTCTTCAACAAGTCTCTTTCCTTCAAAAAATTGAACCATTTGATGATCTTTTTGATATCAGAGATTTGTACCCGGTCGGGATCGTAATCCGCTAAAACTTGACCAAAATATTCTGATAAAACCGAACTATTTTCTTTCGGAGAAGGAATTGCCAAATTAGGCTCCTTATCTGCCATTGACTTGAATACTTCCTTCA
>JAHDCZ010000049.1 GCA_020629615.1 Saprospiraceae bacterium | reverse complement strand
AAGGATTGCGATTTGCGATTAGAGAAGGTGGAAGAACAGTTGGTGCAGGACAGGTGACTGAGATCTTAGAATAATTCGGAACGACCGAATTATTTATAACATATAAAATTAAGCACTCTTTAAATTGGGTGCTTAATTTTTCTTATTTGACAGCATGAATCCTGGGCTTCTTTTGGTCAGGTTTTCCGAAGTTATAGGGGAGTAGCTCAATTGGTAGAGCGACGGTCTCCAAAACCGTAGGCTGCGGGTTCGATTCCTGTCTCCCCTGCAGTTTCGGAGGAAGAAGTTTAGAATACTTTTTTCATGCTACAATAAAATTAGTATTGCTATGAATGATATCATTTTATATGTAAAAGAGAGCTATAACGAGCTCATTCATAAGGTGACGTGGCCTACATGGCCTAATTTGTTAAGCAGTACCAGACTTGTATTAGTGGCCTCAATTATGATTGCCTTGGTGATTTTTGTTATGGACGCTATTGCAAATGGTGTATTATCTAGAGTTTACAATATTTTCTCTTAAATAGAATATTATGTCTGAAGAGAAAAAATGGTATTCTTTACGAGTGATTAGTGGTAAAGAAAAGAAAATTAAAGAGCGTATAGAATTAGAAATTACTCGAAAAAAATGGAAGGAATGTATTACTTCAGTACTTGTTCCTTCTGAAAAAGTTTATAAAATAAGAAAGGGTAAAAAGGTTATCCTTGAAAGAAATATACTTCCAGGATATATTTTAATTGAAGCATTTCCTTCGAAGTTTAGTGGTGAAATGATTACAACGGTGACAAATATTCCCAATGTGATTCACTTTTTGGGACGAAATCAGCCAATTCCAATGAGGCAATCGGAAGCTAATAGAATGCTCGGTAAAGTTGATGAGTCTCAAGAAGTAGGTGAAGCAATGATCGAACCATTTATCGTTGGTGAAACGGTTAAAATTATTGATGGTCCTTTTAATGACTTCGTGGGAGATATTAAAGAAGTGAATGAAGAAAAGAAAAAGCTCAAAGTCATAGTCAAAATCTTTGGTAGGGGTACCGAAGTTGAATTGAGCTTTACACAAGTAGATAAACAATCTTAATAAAAATAAAGATTATTAAAAATGGCTAAAGAAGTAGAAGCGTTCATAAAATTGCAAGTTAAAGGTGGTGCTGCCAATCCATCTCCTCCTGTTGGTCCTGCGCTAGGTGCGAAGGGTGTAAACATCATGGAGTTCTGCAAAAGATTTAATGCAAAAACTGAGGATAAAAGGGGTAAAGTTCTTCCTGTTGTGATTACAGTTTTTAAAGATAAATCATTTGAGTTTATTATCAAGACCACCCCGGCTGCAGTTCAGCTTTTGGAAATGGCTAAACTCAAAAAAGGATCCCCGGAGTCAAATCGTAATAAGGTGGGTTCTGTAACTTGGGATCAGGTTAAAGCGATCGCTGAGGATAAAATGGAAGATTTAAATGCTTTTAAAATTGAATCAGCAATGAAAATGATTGCTGGAACAGCCAGAAGCGTTGGTATCACAATAAGTGGTACACCCCCTTGGGCTGCTGAAGCATAATTAATATTAGTTAACGAGGGAGTCAAAGCCTGGCGTTGGTACCTCAAAATTTTTAAACATGGCAAAGCTTTCTAAAAAGCGTAAAGCGGCTGAAGCAAAAGTTGATTCTGAAAAACTTTATAGTATTCAAGAAGCTATGGCTCTTGTAAAAGAAGTCAATTGCGCAAAATTCGACGCATCAGTCGATATTCATTTAAACTTAGGTCTTGATCCTAAAAAAGCTGACCAAGCTTTAAGAGGAACGGTTACTTTACCACATGGAACTGGTAAAAGTAAGCGAGTTCTTGTATTGTGTACTCCAGATAAGGAAGAAGAAGCTAAAGCAGCTGGTGCGGATTACTATGGACTTGATGAGTACGTTAAAAAAATTCAGGGTGGGTGGACTGACATTGATGTCATTGTTGCCGCTCCGAATGTAATGGCGCAAGTGGGTAAGATTGGTAGAATATTAGGACCTAGAGGATTAATGCCAAACCCTAAAACTGGAACGGTTACTCCCAATGTTGGACAAGCCGTTGCAGATGTAAAGGGTGGTAAGGTTTCATTCCGTGTTGATAAATATGGAATCATACATAATTCTGTAGGTAGAGTTTCATTTACTCCTGAAAAATTAGCTGAGAATGCAGCTGAATTATATTCTCATTTGTTGAAAATTAAACCTTCAACAGTAAAAGGTACTTATGTGAAGTCAATCAGTGTGGCTTCATCTATGAGTCCTGGAGTAAAAATCGATCCTAGAACTATTAAGTAAGAAAAAAACACTTGGCATTATGACAAGATCAGAAAAAGTAGCTGTAGTAGATCAGCTTAAAGATAAATTCGACAACAGTCCTTATTTCTATTTCACAGATTCTTCGGCGTTAACTGTAGAGCAGATTAATAACCTGAGAGCTCAGTGTTTTGAAAAAGGAATTGAAATAAAAGTTATTAAGAATACACTTGCTGTTAAAGCACTAGAATCATTCGACGAAAGTCGCAATTTTCAGCCTCTATTAGAAGCGCTGAAAGGACCTACAACGGTAATGATAAGTGATACAGCAAATGTACCTGCAAAGGTTATCAAGGAATTCAGAAAATCACATGACAAGCCTGTATTGAAAGCAGCTTACATTGATTCTGACATCTTCATTGGTGACGAAAATGTTGATGTATTAGCAGCCTTGAAGTCGAAAGACGAATTGATTGCGGATATCATTTTGTTATTAGAATCTCCAATGAAAAACGTTATTGGCTCATTGAATTCTGGTGAACAAACAATTGCAGGTCTTGTTAAAACTCTTGAATCAAGAGCGGAATAATTAGGCTTCCAAGCATTGTGCTTAACAATATTATATTAATTAGATTAAAATCACGAAAATGGCAGACGTAAAATCGATTGCAGATCAGTTAGTAAATTTAACAGTTAAAGAGGTTAGCGAACTGGCTACAATATTAAAAGATGAGTATGGTATCGAGCCAGCTGCTGCGGCAGTTGCAGTGGCTGCAGGACCTGCAGCAGGAGGAGGAGACGGCGGTGCCGCTGAGAAATCTGAATTCGACATTGTGTTAAATTCAGCAGGTGCAGCGAAATTAGCAGTTGTGAAAGAAGTGAAGAACTTATTAGGTGTAGGTCTTAAAGAGGCTAAAGAATTAGTTGATGCTGCTCCAGGCGTTATTAAGGAAGGAGTTGCTAAAGCTGAGGCTGAGTCAATTAAAGCTGCTCTTGAAGGAGCAGGAGCTGAAGTAGAATTGAAGTAAGAAAAAAACTTCAAGCTACAGCTGAAAACCATACACAACATAAAATAACAACCAATTAGGCTTTGACTACCGTGAGGTGTCAGGCCTATTGGTGTTTTGTGTAGATGCATTTATTTTTTGTCAGGGAAACCTGATCGTTAAAGAACCTATTAAATTTTAATCATGGCATCATCCACAGTTTCTGCACACACTCCAGAGAGAATTAACTTTGGAAAAATTAAGTTAGCTGATGAATATCCTGACTTATTAGAAATTCAATTGAAATCTTTTCAGGAATTTTTTCAGTTGGAAACAACACCAGAGAATAGAAATAGTGAAGGTTTGTACAGTGTGTTCCAAGAGAATTTTCCAATTACGGACGCAAGAAATATATTCGTTCTTGAATTTTTAGATTACTTCATTGATCCTCCTAGATACAGCATTACAGAGTGTATGCAGAGAGGGTTGACCTATAGTGTTCCGCTCAAAGCGAAACTTAGATTATCATGTAATGATGAAGAGCATGTTGATTTTCAAACTATAGTTCAAGATGTGTTCTTGGGGAATATTCCATATTTGACACCCAAAGGTACTTTCGTTATTAACGGTGCTGAAAGAGTTGTCGTTTCTCAATTGCACAGATCTCCTGGTGTTTTCTTTAGTCAAAGTTTTCACCCGAATGGTTCTAAGTTATACTCGGCTAGAGTTATTCCTTTTAAAGGAGCTTGGATGGAATTTGCGACAGATATCAATACGGTGATGTATGCTTATATTGATAGAAAGAAAAAATTTCCAGTCACTACATTACTTCGTGCCATCGGTTACGATTCTGATAAAGATATATTGAACATTTTCGGACTGGCAGAAGAAATCAAAGCAGATAAAAAGAGTCTTAAAAAAGCGATTGGTCGTAAACTGGCAGCCCGAGTTTTAAGAAAGTGGTCAGAAGATTTTGTGGATGAAGATACTGGTGAGGTTGTGACTATTGAGCGTAATGAAATTATTCTCGAAAGAGACATTATGCTGGATGAAGAAAATGTGGCTTTGATCCTCGATGCTGAAGTTGAAGATATCATTCTTCAAAAAGAAGATGTACAAGCAGATTATTCTATTATTTATAATACACTTCAAAAGGATGTTTCCTCATCCGAATTGGAAGCTGTAACTCAAATATACAGACAACTGAGAGGTACTGATCCACCAGATGAAGATACCGCAAGAGGAATTATTGATAAGTTATTCTTTTCGGATAAGAGATATAACTTGGGTGATGTGGGACGATATAAAATCAATAGAAAATTAAAACTAGAATGTCCCGCAGATACCTTGGTATTGACGAAAGAAGATATCATAGCGATCGTTCAATATCTAGTACAGTTGATTAATCAAAAGGCGGAGCTTGATGATATTGACCATTTGAGTAATAGAAGGATCAGAACAGTCGGAGAACAGTTATATGCACAGTTTGGTGTGGGTCTTGCAAGAATGGCTCGAACAATTCGAGAAAGAATGAATGTCAGAGATAATGAAGTTTTTACTCCGATCGATTTGATAAACGCTAGAACTTTATCTTCTGTTATTAATTCCTTCTTCGGAACGAGTCAGTTGTCTCAATTTCTAGATCAAACTAATCCTCTATCAGAAATCACGCACAAAAGAAGAATTTCTGCCCTAGGACCTGGTGGTCTATCGAGAGAGCGTGCGGGATTTGAGGTAAGAGATGTTCATTACAGTCACTATGGTCGTTTATGTACGATTGAGACTCCTGAAGGTCCAAACATTGGATTAATTTCAACCCTTTGTGTGCATGCGAAGGTGAATAAAATGGGATTCCTTGAAACACCATATCGACGTGTAGAAAACGGCAAAGTAAATCTTAAAGTTAAAGCAGAATACCTTTCTGCTGAAATGGAAGATTTTAAAAGAATAGCTCAGGCAAGTGCACCCATCGATAAAAAAGGTGCTTTTGTGCAGGATAGAATAAAGAGTAGAGAGCATGGCGATTTCCCTGTTTTGGCTCCAGAAGATGTGGAATATATGGATGTAGCACCAAATCAAATTGTAGGTGTTTCTGCTTCTTTGATTCCGTTCTTGGAAAATGATGATGCCAACAGAGCTTTGATGGGATCAAACATGCAGCGTCAAGCGGTACCGTGTGTTCGACCTAAGTCTCCAGTAGTGGGAACAGGGCTTGAGAAAAAAGTAGCGGAAGATTCAAGAATGTTGATCAACGCAGAAGGAAAAGGTGTTGTAAAATACGTAGATGCCAATGAGATTGTGATCGAATATGATCGATCAGAAGATGATCAACTGGTATCATTTGAAGATAATGTTAAGCGTTACGAATTGGTGAAGTTCAGAAGAACCAATCAAGGTACTTGTATTAACCTGAAGCCGATTGTTAGAAAAGGAGATAGAGTTGAAAAAGGTTCATTACTTTGTGATGGTTATGCTACGGAAAAAGGTGAATTGGCATTAGGTCAAAACCTAATGGTTGCATTCATGCCTTGGAAAGGATATAACTTTGAGGATGCGATTGTTATCTCTGAAAAAATTGTAAGAGAGGATATCTTTACTTCACTTCATATCGAAAACTTCGATATTGATGTACGAGATACCAAATTGGGAGAAGAAGAGTTAACCAATGATATTCCAAATGTATCTGAAGAGGCTACCAAAGACTTGGATGAAAATGGAATTATTAGAGTCGGTGCTTGGGTGAAAGAAGGAGATATATTGATTGGAAAGATCACGCCTAAAGGAGAATCTGATCCTACACCAGAAGAAAAACTGTTAAGGGCAATCTTCGGTGATAAAGCAGGTGATGTAAAGGATGCTTCTTTGAAAGCTAAACCATCTACTAAAGGGGTTATTATTGACAAACGTTTATTCGCTCGAGCGAAAAAGGATAAATTCCAAAAAGTTCAAGAGAAAGAATTATTATCAAAATTAGATGACCGTCACGCGATTGCCTTGAATGAGTTAAAGACCATTCTTATTGACAAGTTGACCTTGTTAACCAAGGGTAAAACTTCTCAAGGTGTGATGTCTATCTACAATGAGGATGTCGTACCAAAAGGTGTTAAGTTTACTCTTAAAGTTCTGAAAGGTGTTGATTACTCACAAGTAGATTATTCCAATTGGACAGGAGATGAGAGAATAAATAAATTAATCGCTAGATTACTTCACAATTATTCTATTAAAGTGAATGAGGAAGTAGGGCGATATAAGAGAGAAAATTTCAACATTAGTATCGGTGATGAGTTACCCGCAGGTGTTTTGAAATTGGCTAAAGTTTATATGGCTAAAAAGCGTAAGCTTAAAGTCGGAGATAAGCTGGCAGGACGTCATGGAAACAAGGGAATTGTTTCTAAAATTGTACGTCAAGAAGATATGCCTTTCTTGGCAGATGGAACACCAGTTGATATCGTACTGAATCCACTAGGAGTACCTTCGCGAATGAACTTAGGACAGATATTTGAAACAGTACTTGGATGGGCTGGTGTGAAGTTAGGTATGAAGTTCGCTACTCCAATTTTTGATGGTGCAAGTTTAGAAGAGATCAACGATTATGTGATAAAAGCAGATTTACCAAGTTTGGGACAAACCTATCTTTATGATGGTGAAACAGGAGATCGATTCCACCAAGAGGCAACGGTAGGTGTCATCTATATGTTGAAATTGTCTCACATGGTTGATGATAAGATGCACTCTAGATCTATTGGACCGTATTCATTGATAACGCAACAACCACTGGGTGGTAAGGCTCAGTTTGGGGGACAGCGTTTTGGTGAAATGGAAGTATGGGCTTTGGAAGCATACGGTGCTTCAAATATTTTAAGAGAACTATTAACGCTTAAGTCCGATGATATTATCGGTAGAGCCAAGACTTATGAGGCTATTGTGAAAGGTGAAAACCTCCCAGAGCCTAATATTCCTGAATCATTCAATGTATTGATTCACGAATTGAAAGGATTGGCACTTGACGTGAAATTTGAATAATATTTTTTGACTCTACAGAACAATTAAATATGGCATTTAAGAAGAATTTAAAACCGCAGCAGTCAAATTTTAATACGATCGCTATTAGTCTAGTTTCTCCTGACGATATCTTAGAGAGATCTTTTGGGGAAGTTTTAAAACCTGAGACTATTAACTATCGTTCGTACAAGCCGGAGCGTGATGGTTTATTTTGTGAAAGGATTTTCGGACCTGTAAAAGATTACGAATGTTATTGTGGGAAATATAAAAGAATCCGATATAAAGGAATTGTATGTGATCGTTGTGGGGTAGAAGTTACGGAGAAGAAAGTGAGAAGAGAACGTATGGGACACATTAAACTCGTTGTTCCAGTTGTACACATTTGGTTCTTTAAATCATTACCAAACAAAATTGGATATATCCTCGGATTGTCTTCTAAGAAATTAGAATCAATCATTTATTACGAACGATATGTCGTTATCCAATCTGGTGTTAAGGAAGAAGAGTTAACCAAAAATGACCTTTTAACAGAAGAGGAATATTTTGAAGTTCTTGATTCCTTACCCGAAGGAAATCAGCTATTAGAAGATTCTGATCCGCAAAAATTTGTTGCCAAGATGGGAGCGGAGGCTGTTAAAGATCTTTTGGAAAGATTAGATCTGGATACCTTAAGTTATGATTTACGTCATCAGGCAGCTACGGAAACTTCTCAGCAGAGAAAATCAGAAGCATTAAAAAGACTTCGAGTTGTTGAAGCTTTTAGAGCAGGATTAAAAAGAGTTGAAAATAGACCTGAATGGGCTGTTATTCAATATCTTCCTGTTATTCCACCTGAATTGAGACCGTTAGTTCCTCTAGATGGTGGACGATTTGCAAGTTCGGATCTTAACGATTTATATCGAAGAGTAATTATCAGAAACAATCGTTTAAAGAGACTTTTGGAAATTAAAGCTCCCGAAGTAATTCTTAGAAATGAGAAGCGAATGCTTCAAGAGGCGGTTGATTCTTTATTTGATAATTCAAGAAAATCAAACGCTGTAAAAGCGGAAGGTGGTCGTGCTCTTAAATCTTTGAGTGATATTCTGAAGGGTAAGCAAGGACGATTTAGACAAAATCTTTTAGGAAAGCGGGTTGATTATTCAGGTCGTTCTGTAATTGTCGTTGGACCTACTTTACGTTTACACGAATGTGGCCTCCCGAAAGGAATGGCTGCCGAACTGTTCAAGCCTTTCGTTATTAGAAAGTTAATAGAAAGAGGTATTGTAAAGACCGTAAAGTCTGCCAAAAAATTAGTCGACAAAAAGGATCCTTTAATTTGGGAAATCCTAGAAAATATATTGAAAGGACATCCGATTTTATTAAATCGAGCTCCTACGCTTCACCGACTTTCAATTCAGGCTTTCCAGCCAAAATTGATTGAAGGTAAAGCAATTCAATTACACCCATTAGTCTGTGGTGCATTCAACGCCGATTTTGATGGTGATCAAATGGCTGTTCACGTTCCTCTCGGACATGCAGCGATTTTGGAAGCGCAATTATTGATGCTTTCAGCTCACAATATGTTGAATCCTCAAGACGGTTCACCAATATCTCTTCCTTCTCAGGATATGGTATTGGGACTTTATTACTTGACTAAGCCTATCTATTCTACGGAAGATGAAAAGGTTTTAGGAGAAGGATCAACGTACTATTCTGCTGAAGAAGCTCAAATCGCATTTAATGAAGGAAAGGCTGCGCTTCACGCGAAAGTAAAAGTACGTGCTCGAGTTGAAAATGAGGAGGGTGAAATGGAGCATAAAGTGATCGAAACTACTGTAGGTCGAATCATGTTTAACACAGCTGTTCCTGAAGAAGTACCATACATTAACGAAATCCTTACTAAGAAAAATCTTAAGAAGGTTATTAGTGATATCATCTATAGAACAGATTTCTCGGTTACGGCAAATTTCCTTGATCAAATTAAGGAGATGGGATTCTATTGGTCTTTCAAGGGAGGATTGTCTTTTAACTTAGGAGATTTGATTACTCCAACAGTGAAGGAAAAGACCTTGATCGAAGCGCAAGCAGAAGTAGATGAGGTATGGGACAATTATAATATGGGACTGATCACTTCAAACGAACGATATAATCAAGTAATTGATAAGTGGACTTTTGCAGATAATAAGATCACTGAAAATTTAATGGTCGAATTGGCGGAACACAAAAAAGGATTTAACTCGGTATATATGATGTTGGATTCTGGTGCCAGGGGATCAAAGCAGCAAATTAAGCAGCTTTGTGGATTGAGAGGATTGATGGCAAAACCAAGAAAATCAGGTGATACCGGTGGGGCGATTATTGAAAACCCAATCTTGGCAAACTTTATCGAAGGACTTTCGGTTTTGGAATACTTCATTTCTACTCACGGTGCGAGAAAAGGTTTGGCAGATACAGCATTGAAAACTGCCGATGCGGGTTACTTGACGAGAAGATTAGTGGATGTTTCTCAAGATGTGATTATCACAGAAGAGGATTGTGATACTTTAAGAGGTAATGAGACTTTTGCCCTTACGGAGAATGATCAAGTAATCGAATCATTATCTGGTAGAATTGAAGGTAGATATACATTACACGATATTCTAGATCCTGTATCTGATGAAGTAATATTGGAAGCTAATTCTTATATCAATAAAAAAGATGCAAGTCGAATAGCAGCAGCAGGTGTTGAATCGGTTACAATAAGATCAGTTTTAACCTGTGAAGCTAAAGTGGGAGTTTGTTCCAAATGTTATGGAAAGAATCTTGCTTCAGGTAGAATAGCAGAAAAAGGAGATGCTGTTGGTATCATCGCAGCACAAAGTATCGGTGAGCCGGGTACACAGTTAACACTTCGTACCTTTCACGTTGGGGGTATCGCATCTGTTTCCAAGACAGAATCAGAAATGGTTTCCAAGTTTGATGGTGAATTAGAGTTTGATAATGTCAAAACAGTTGAGCATAAAGAAGGAAAGACAAAAACACAAGTTGTTTTATCGCGTTCAGGTGAGATTAGAATTGTAGATCCTGAATCAAGAAAGGTTTTTACCACTGCTCACATTCCTTATGGTGCAAATCTATTTGTAAAAGATAAGCAGAAGATTAAAAAAGATGATGTGATTTGTGGATGGGATCCATTTAATGCGGTTATCCTTTCAGAATATCCCGGAATTATAAAATTCGAGGAAATTGAAGAAGGTGTTACTTACCGTGTGGAGCGAGATGACCAAACCGGATATGTAGAAAAAGTAATCATCGAAGCTAAGGCCAAGAAAAAGATTCCTACGGTTAAAGTGTTATCTCCAGGTGGGGAAGAGTTAAAGAGCTACAACCTTCCGGTAGGCGCTTATTTGGCAATCGAAGATGGTGCCGAAATCGGAACGGGTGGAAGAATTGCCAAGATACCGCGTAAGCTAGGAAAGATCCAGGATATTACAGGGGGTCTTCCAAGAGTTACCGAATTATTCGAAGCAAGAAATCCTTCTAATCCGGCAGTAACGGCCGAAATTGATGGGATTGTTTCTTTTGGAAAAATTAAGAGAGGTAACAGAGAAGTATTTGTGGAAGATGAGAAGACAGAACAAAAGAGAAAATATCTTGTCGGATTGTCTAAGCACATTCTTGTCCAGGAGGGTGACTTCGTAAGAGCTGGAATGCAATTGTCAGATGGGGCGATTTCACCGATCGATATTCTTAATATTAAAGGACCGTTTGCAGTACAACAGTATTTGGTGAATGGCGTTCAAGAAGTATATCGATCTCAAGGTATTGCGATTAATGATAAACACATCGAGGTGATCGTTCGTCAAATGATGAAACGATACATTATCGAAGATACTGGAGATACTACATTCTTAGAAGGTGAAGCTGTTGATCGATTAGATTTTATCGAACAAAATGACTGGATCTATGATAAGAAAGTAGTGACAGATGCTGGAGATTCTGATAAATTAAAAGTTGGTCAAATTGTGAGCATTCGTCAGTTGAGAGAAGAGAATTCATTCTTGAAGCGTAACGATAAAAAAGTGGTTGCGTTTAGAGATGCTATTCCTTCGGTGGCTAGACCAGTGTTACAAGGGATTACTAAATCTTCTTTAGGTGTGAAGAGTTGGATATCAGCCGCTTCATTCCAGGAAACAACAAAAGTCTTGAGCACTGCTGCCATTTCTGCGAAGCAAGATTACTTGTTAGGATTGAAAGAAAATGTGATCGTTGGTAAGAATATACCAGCGGGAACAGGGTATAGAGCTTACAAAGATCTTATTGTTACCCCAGCAGATGTCATTCCTGAAGAAGTTGAAGAAGAAATGGTTGAGGAAGTTGAAGAATAAATTTTAACTCCTTTGATTATAGAAGTATACAAAAAGCCTTGCTCGATGAGTAGGGCTTTTTTGATTAATCTTTTTGATCCTTGCTTGAAAATAGAAAAACTCAAATTTCTTTGAGTCTGTTTTTTAATTGTGTCTTTGACTCTTTCGATTAAACGCCGCCATTTGTTTTGCGACATATTTGCCAATGATGTCAAATTCTATGTTCACCTCATGTCCAATTTCAAAGGTTTTGAAATTGGTATGTTCATAAGTATAAGGAATAATCGCTACACCAAAAGAATCCTCCGTAGGATCAACGACCGTTAAACTCACACCATTAATACTCACACTCCCTTTGTCCACAATCAAATTGGCATAATCACTCGGAAGGCTAAAACGATATTCCCAGCTTCCATCTAAGGCTTTAATTGATTGGCACTGGACTACAGTGTCTACATGCCCTTGAACCATATGTCCGTCCATTCGTGTGTTGGGGAGCATACAGCGTTCTAAATTTACTAAACCCCCTACAGAGAGATTTCCAAGATTTGATCTCTTAAGTGTTTCATCAATGGCGGTTACAACATATGAAGTTTCTGTATTGGAGACAACAGTTAGGCAAACGCCGTTGTGTGCTATGCTTTGATCGATATAACTATCTTTTGCCAAGGAAGTTTCTATTTCAAAATGAACATTTGAGCCTTCTTGTTGAATCGATTTGACTTTTCCAAGATTTTCAATAATACCTGTAAACATTAACCTCTGATTAGCTGAATAAATCCTTTAAGGAGCACTGGACTTTCAACAGTTCCAGAAACTCTTTGTTCATAAACTCGACAAGTATAATAATAGGTACTTGAGCTCAATTCTTTTCCCTTAAAATTCCTTCCGTCCCAAAGAATGGCGGGGTCTGTGGTTTCAAAGACCAAATTTCCCCACTCATTATAAATTTGAAAATCAATAGAAACAATAAATCTATTTTTCAAAGGAACGAACAAATCGTTTGATCCATCATTATTTGGGGTAAATGTATTTGGCAATTCATAAAATGGACAGTTGTCAACGCAGAAGGTATTGGAATATATACTTTCATTTCCGACAGTATCTAAAGCAGTAACCACATAACATCCTGCAATACCTATATCTGGTTTATGTTCTAAATATTGATTACTTGCCCCTTGTATATTCGCGATAAGCGATAAATCTCCATCAATATTTGGAGTATAGTATACATTGTATGCAAAAACATCTGAGGTTTCTGGACAGACAAAATTTGGATTGGACCAGCTTAATTTATTAATCAAATCTTCTATCGTGATGCCTCCATCTTCATCATCACAAATACTAATGATGTCCAAAACAGGTGGACATGGTGCTACCGTATCTATCGGAGTGCCGCAACTTTCTTGAGAGTAATTAAATAGAGGATCTTCAATATTATCAATACCATAAGTACCTATGGTTTCTATTCTGTAACAATATTCTTTGCCGTTGATCAGATTTCTATCTACATAAAAATTATCTGTAGTGATATCAATGGAATCAAAGTTTAGTGTGTTATCATTTAACCGAAATATTTTGCTGTCAAGGTTTACCCAAGGGGTTGTTGCTTCCCATTCCAATCTATTTTTTTTGTCGGAAGCGAAGACATTTAAAAAAACAGAACTCGCAAAATTAGAAGTGCCAAATGGAATGTTTGATCCTTCCGTAAAAAATGCAACTTGATAGAAATATTGATTTGTTAAGGTGTTCAGATTTTGATCAAGAAACATGGTATCTATTTCAGAACTGAGTAATGGAGAATCAAATGAAGCTCCTACCACATCATTGTATGTGAAACCGCCGTCGTCGCTTCTCATCAATTGGTACCGATAGGGACCCGGGTTTTCCACCGTGTCAAGATCGGCGGCTAAGGGTTTTGTCCATCGAACAAAAATTTCTCCATTGCTCACATCGGTGTTTAAAACTGACACTTTAGTCATCAAAGGAAGATCTCGGGAAAGCTGTAAACAAACTTCATTCGAGGCCAGACTCTGTACGGGATTGAAAGGATTACCGGCTGAAGAGATTAATGCAAATTCTGCTAAAACTCGGTAGCAATAGGTTTTTCCTTTTTCGACAGTCATATCCGAATAGGTATATTGATTGCCGTTGTTTTCGTTGGTGATAAACTTAATTTTTGTGTATCCTTTTCCATCTAATCCTGGAGCACAGGTATCAATAGGGAAGGGATTACTTTGTAATTTCCTCCAGACAGAAAATCCTTGAAAATAATCGTCTTCTGTATCTTCACAGGTGTATGGTAGATTCCAAGTCAAATCAATTTGACTTGAAGTCGAAACGGCGACTAGATCTTCTGGCGCTGGACCAACAATCTTGATTCTTACTGTTTTAATATCTGCTAATCCTGTGGAATCTCCGAAGTAATTGTCCACCGCCCTCAATACTACCTGATAGTATTGATCAGAAATATGTTCACACCTAGTTTGCCACTCTAAGCTCGCTGTAAAAGGTACTTCATTAAAACCACTTGGAGCGATCAAAATGGCACTATCTGGTCTTACTTCAAAAGGACCTCCTGTGGCCGTTAACTGAACCAGCTGTCCTTCGTCTGGATCAGAAACTTCAATAGGGATTGATAATTTTTCTCCTGCCACTACACAAATTTCATCAATAACCTCTATTTGTGGGGGATCATCGTTACAGGTTCGAACAAAAATCTGCATATCTCTGATTATGCTGTTGATCAATAGACCATTACGGTATTCATTAATTCTAAAAGCAATATTATATTCAGCTGCAATTTTGGGTGCATCCCAAGTAAAAGTGCCTGTTTCAGGATCTAGGCTGATGAAGTTATCCGGTCCAGGTAATATATCATCGGGAAAGGTGTAATCGTCGACTTGCACTCCTTCACCTTGAAATGGGACAATCAACTCAAATGCTAGGCTGTCACCATCTTCGTCGTAAGCATTGGGATTATGGATGAATTTCTCTCCAACGCAAGCAAAATCTATCGGAGCTTGGAGCAATCTTGCAGAATTATTGATCCCCTGAAACTGAGCATCCAAAAAGGTAAATGTGGTTTCTAGGTAAAACGGGACATCAACAGAATTTGGTGGGGTCACATTGATAATATCCGCCACTCTATTTTTATCTACAAAATGAATCGTATAGGTAGCTCGTCCAGGGTAGGTGTGTTCCCATTCATAGAGATTCTTTTTAATATCATTGGGAAGCGATTCACCATTTCCGTTGGTTCGATAGATGTATTCAGACGTGCCATCACCCCAGAATATCTCAAGACTATCCCTGTCAGCTGCCTGACTAGATTCTTTTGTATAGGTTGTTATGGTTACCCGAATCGTCAAATCACCAATTTGATCGAAGGTGATTTCACCAGCACGATTATGAGTAGCTTCGATCGTTTGAGTAAATCCAAAGAAAAGAAACACAAAAAATATCAGGAATTTATTCCACATCTATGCATAATTTACTTCAATTTATATAAAAACGCTGTGCTCTGAAAGTTAGTCTACAATTTCCTGCAGACATTTTTCTAAACTTTCTTCCCAATGAGGCATTTTGATGGACAATTGTGTTTCTAGTTTATTCATATTCATCATACTCCAGAGAGGACGTTTCGCTGGTGTCGGGTACTCCTCAGAAGGTATTGCCTTGATCTCGACCTCCATATTTTTCAAGCTAAAAATCTTTTTGGCAAAATCAGCCCAATTGGTCTGACCTCTATTGCACATATTATAGATGCCGCTGGGGATCGCATTCAGATCATGACAATTATTTTGGATGATTTTCAAGGTCTGAAAAGCTAAATCCCTTGCATAGCTTGGTGCTCCAATTTGATCGGATACGATGTTGAGCTTTTTGGGATTTTCTACAGTACCTTCTTTGCCAAGTTTCAACATCGTTTTTACAAAATTGTTCCCGAAACTTGAGTACACCCACGAAGTTCTAAAAATAAGATACTGATCTGCATATTCAGCAATAAACAGATCGCCTTGGAGTTTAGTTTTGGCATAAAGCCCATTGGGAGTGGTATCGTCCGTTTCTTTCAAAGGCCGATCCGTTATAGAATCATAAACATAATCACTGGAATAATGTACAAGTAAACATTTATTTGCAGCGCAAAACTGAGCTAAGTGTCGGGGACCAACTGCATTGATGAGAAAACTATTTTTTTCATCATCTTCTGCCTGATCGACAGCAGTGTAGGCGGCACAATTAATGATAATGTTTGGTTCGAAGTTCTTTAAGTCATCGATATTTTCAGAAACGGTAATGTCACAGGCAATGCGGTCTAAAAAAGTAAACTTAAAATTCGAGAAATTCTTTTCAAGAAAATGAAATTCTCTTCCCAATTGTCCATTCGCGCCAAGCACGATAATATTTAACTGCTGAGTCAAATTATTGAAATCGCTTATGTTCTTTAAAACTGGCCTGTGATAGATCCTTTGCACTAATGATCATTTGATCTTTTGGAATTCCCCAGTCTATGTTCAGCTCCTTATCGTTAAGATCTATTCCATGTTCTAGACTAGGATCATAATAGTTATCACATTTGTAGCAGAAAATGGAATCTTCCGAAAGAACAGCATATCCATGAGCCATACCTTGAGGGACAAAGAGTTGTTTTTTGTTTTTTGCGCTTAAGCGAATGGAAAAGTGTTGACCAAAAGTTTTACTATTTGGACGAATATCTACGACGACGTCGAGAACTTCTCCTAGTACAACGCGAACTAACTTCGATTGTGCCTTGGGGGCTAGCTGATAATGTAATCCTCTTACTACACCATAACGAGAAAAGGCTTCATTGTCTTGGACAAATTGAATATCTCTATATAATTCGGCGAAAGCCAGCTGGTTAAAGGACTCAAAAAAATAACCACGTTCATCTCCAATTACCTTGGGCTCTATAATAAGCAATCCTTCAATGTCGGTTTGAATAATCTTCATGACTTATTTGTCTCTAAAGTATAAACTGATCGGAACTCCTGTAAAATTAAATCTACTTCTTAATTGTTTCTCTAGAAAATTTCTATACGATTCCTTAACATACTTAGGGTGATTGCAGAAGAAAGCAAATGCTGGATAGTATAAAGGCAATTGTGTGACGTATTTGATTTTTACATGTTTGCCTTTGATCGAGGGCGGCGGAACTCGTTCAATGGTTTCCTGAATAAACTCGTTTAATTCACTTGTTTTAATTTTTCGTTTACGATTTTCACTTACTTCGATAGCAGTTTCCATTGCTTTGAAGATCCTTTGTTTGTGAAGGACGGAGGTGAAGATCACAGGGACATCTGTAAAGGGTGCCATTTTTCTCTTTAAGGCCTCTTCAAAATCCCTAGCGGTATTGGTTTCTTTATCTTTAATTAGGTCCCATTTGTTGACCACTATGACAATCCCTTTGTGTCTTTTTTGTGCAAGGCTAATCAAGTTTAAATCCTGGGATTCGATTCCTAGGGATGCGTCTAGAAGCAAAAGACATACATCCGCTTCTTCAATTGATTTAACGGCACGGATAACCGAATAGAACTCTAGGTCTTCATGGACCTTTCCTTTCTTCCGAATTCCTGCAGTATCAATCAGGATAAATTCTTTATCAAATTTTTTATAGTGAGAATGAATCGAATCTCTCGTTGTGCCTGCAATTGCGGTAACAATATTGCGATCTTCTCCAAGTAGTGCGTTGGTAAGAGAGGACTTTCCAACATTAGGTTGTCCGATGATTGCAAATTTTGGAATGTCTTCGTTTTTTTCGACTTCGATATCAGGCGGTAATAATTCAGTAATTAAATCCAATAGCTCACCTGTGCCGCTACCGGTAATCGAAGAAACGAATAGGGTGTTTTCAAAGCCTAAACTCCAGAATTCATTGGCAGATAATTGTCGTGTGCTATTGTCGACCTTATTGACTACTACAATTACTTTTTTCTGAACCTTTCTCAACATTCGTGCGACCTCTTCGTCAAGATCGGTGATCCCTGTGGTTACATCATTCATAAAAATGATAATCTCCGCTTCTTCCATAGCGATGAGAACCTGGGATCGGATAGCGGCTTCAAATACATCATCTGATCCGTGAACAAAACCACCAGTATCAACCACAGAAAATTCTCGTCCATTCCAGTTGCTAAAACCGTAAATACGATCACGAGTAACTCCACTAATATTATCAATGATGGCTTTTCGTTCGCCGATCAATCGATTGTAGAGAGTTGATTTTCCCACATTAGGTCTTCCCACAATTGCTACCAAATGGCTCATGCTATAAATTTAAAATGATGAAGTGCAAAGATCGCGCTATTATTGCTCGTAACCAAAAGAACGGAGCATGCTTTCATCATCACGCCAGTTTTCTTTTACTTTGACAAAAAGCTCTAAGAAGACTTTTTTCTGCAAAAAAGCCTCAATTCCTTTACGCGATTCGGTGCCAAGACGTTTGATGGCACTGCCTTGCTTACCGATAAGAATCGATTTTTGCGTTTTTCTAGATACATAAATCACCGCACGAATGGCAATGAATTTCTTTTTTTCTGTTTCTGTATGTTTGAAACTTTCAACCTCCACTTCACAGGAGTAGGGGATTTCTTGTTTGAATTGTTTCAAGATATTTTCACGAATAATTTCACTCACGAAAAATCGTTCTGATTTATCAGAAATTTGATCTTTTGGATAGTAGGGCGGACCTTCAGGTAGTCTGCTTTTTAATTCGCTGAAAAGCGCATCAATCCCTGCATTTTCCAAAGCTGAAATAGGGAAGACCATATCAAATTTGTAAAAACTGGTCCAGTAGCTGATGAGTTGTTCAATTTCTTTTTGATTTGATTTGTCAATTTTATTGATCACCAAAAACTTAGGAGCTTCGGTATTGGCAAGCATTTTAAGTACTTTTTCGTCTTCATCATACTCATCATCTGGTGTGGTCATAAATAATATAACATCAGCATCCTCAAACGAACTGTGGGCGAATTTGTTCATTGACTCTTGCATTTTATAGGCTGGGTTTTTAATGATTCCAGGACTGTCGGAAAAAACAATCTGATGGTTTTCATCATTATAAATTCCAAATATCCGATGTCGTGTTGTCTGCGGTTTATGTGTGATGATTGACATTTTTTCTTTCATCAATCGATTGAGGAGGGTAGACTTACCCACGTTTGGGTGTCCAATGATGTTTACAAATCCTGATTTATGCATAGAGTATCTCTTAGTAATAAAGTTGTTTAGTTTGACGATTCATCAAATCTTCTATTAGTAGGAGTAATTGTTCGGGAGTTTTACTCTGCCAAATGATGTCATCGGTGGCATCGTCGAAGTAAAGATAATGCTGTAATCCAGTATTTTGCATTTCATCACGAATATGCTTTCTAGCATTCAATACACAAATCCAACCTCCTTCTTCGGATACTTCCTCTCGCCACTCTTCGTAATAGCTGTCATCGGATCCATGAAAGTTTAAAACATTATCACAAATGAGAACAAATTTTGAGATGTCCTCTTTCATGATTGCTTCGATCACTTCTCTTTTGAGGTGCATGATGTCATTGTGGAGGCAGTCGTTCCATTCGCCTATGAACTCGATGATCGCATATTTTTTGTCATAGTCGGTATACAGTACTTTGAGATAGAGCGTATCTGAACCAAAGTAATTCCATTGGGGATGTATCCAATAGTTATAGATTTTATAAGTGTACTGAAATTCATTATTAACGACATTATAAAACGGCGACCTGGGATCTTCAGAAGCGATGTATTTTTCTCGCCATTTGAAATATGGTTGAATGTCGTTCATTTTAACTCTCTATATCGTTTATTTAGAACTGCAAAGATAGAGTTTTAGTTTTCTTGAAAGCTCGATTTCTTTGGTTGTATAAATGATACCAAGCATTTGTAAGTAAGAATATATCCTTTATTTAAGGACGCTCTAATAGATTATTTTATTAATCGAAATTTCTGGAAAACATCTGCGTCAATCCATCCGCGATTTTTATCCTCACCTTCTACTTGAACACTGCCTATGAAGTTTTCTCGTTGACTACTGTGATCATTGTCACAGTAAGCGATGGCAAAGCCAATTTCTTTTTGTGACTTTAATACTGACTTTTGATTTATTGATGAAAACGAAAAATCATTCTTGTAGAGATCAATGGATAATTCCCAAATAGATATTGATTCATTTGTGATACGTTCAACTTTTATATGGTCATAATAGTGGGCAATACTATCTTTTCCTATATCGACTACTTTTCCATCTAGACTAATATGGTAGGCAAATGCATTGTAATTGTATTGATGATTACCCCCAGAGGCATCTTCATCGACAAATACTTCCAAGCAATCATCATCCCAATAGTTGACTAAGCCATTTGGATGTAGATCAATTAAGGTATCATCTTGAATTTCGGCTAGAACGTAAAGAAAATTTTCATCCCAAAGTATTTTAAAGCGCCCAGAAAAATCCTGATTAGAAAACTCTTCCCCTAACCATTTTTGGTCAATTGGATGCCATTTGGTTTTTGACCAAGCGCGATCATTTGATTTTCCATCTATCGTAATGATGTCTGATGAATGTTGTATAGAGTGTTTTGCGTTTTGCTTTTGACATGACATTAAGATCACAGCAAAAAAGCTAAGTAAAAGGGCTTGTTTCAATGGTCGAAATATTAGTGCGTTTTCAAAAGTACAATGAATAAAATTATATTAAACGTTTACAATTTATATTACTAAGATTTGTTTCACTACCTGATTAGATTCTATACAGATTTTAACTCATACCTTCTCTGTGCTTCAAATTGGATGTTCCCGTTGTTATGCAGAATACACATTCAGGTCCACCCATGAAAGCGTTCCTGAAATATAAAGCTTGTTTGACTCTTCTCAATATAATCTTTAGCTTAAAACCACTATTGCAAGATACCAAAGAACTTTTTCTTTTAAGCTCAGCTAGTTGTAAGATTTACGAACTAAGCCTTAATTTCACACGATGAGATTACAAGTTTTACTACTACTAGGTCTATTTCTTGTAGGGAATAATTTACTAGCACAAAATGGTGAAAGATCTGATCGAATAAAAAGTGATCGCTCTCAAATTTTTGTGATACAAGGAAAAGTGCAAGAAACCAATTCTCAACAAGCCATTGAGTACGCCACAGTTACCATTAAAGATCAAAGCAACGATCAAATCTTATCGGGAACTACGACGGATCAAAATGGTGGCTTTCGCCTGAAGGCGGATAAAAAAGAAATTTATCTTGAAGTGAGTTTTATCGGATATGCCACCAAAAAAATCGATCAAATTCGGTTTAATAAAAACATAGCAGATCTCGGAGTAATTAATCTTGGCGAGGATGGACAAATGTTAGATGAAGTGGTGGTTAGCACTCAAAAATCAACGACCGAATTCAAGTTGGATAAGCGAGTTTTTAATGTTGGTACTGATCTTAGTACGACGGGGGCTAGTGCACTGGAGGTATTGAATAATGTTCCATCCGTTAATGTAAATATAGAGGGTGCTGTGAGTTTGAGAGGTAGTGGAGGCGTTCAGATTTTAATCAACGGTAAACCATCCGTTCTTGCCAATGATGAAAGTAGTGCCCTAGGTACAATCACTGCAGATATGATTCAGAGTATTGAAGTTATTACCAATCCATCTGCTAAATACGATGCGGAGGGAACATCCGGGATCATTAATATTGTTCTGAAGAAGAATGAGAAAAAAGGAATCAATGGTTCGATCACCTTAAATACTGGGGTACCTCATAATCATAGTGTTGGTTTGAGTTTAAATAATCGGACTGAAAATTTTAATCTTTTTACACAGCTTGGAGTGGGATACAAAGAGAGAGTCTCGGATGTTGAAAACATCAATCGTGATTTGAATACGCTAGAGTCCGTTACTTCAATCGGAGAAGAAGCACGTAATGAAATTTTTTACAATGTGATTTTAGGGACTGATTACTACATCAATCCACAAAACGTGATCACTCTTTCGGGGAGTTTTGCCTACGAAGTTGAGGATCAACCGTCGTTCACCGAGTTTAATTTATCGAACAATATTGAACAAATTCGTACATGGTCTCGAAGAGAAACTACTGATGCGACCAATCCAAAGTTGCAATATGAGCTGCAATACAAAAGAGATTTTACGGATCATAAAGAACACAAATTGTTATTCA
>JAHDCZ010000048.1 GCA_020629615.1 Saprospiraceae bacterium | reverse complement strand
TCCTTTCTTAGTAAAGCCAAGAATCTCAAAAAGTTTTTCATCGAAAACAAGTAGATACTACGTATTTCAACAAAGAGTTATAAATCACTTTATAAATAAATTGCTAAAAACATACATTATTAAAGAGAAGAAGTAAATTTATATATGAACAATATATAATATAACACTGATCAATCAGTATATATTAGTCTGTCTTCAATCCAAATTCATTATGAAGAACTTAATCATCGCTGTTTTAAAGTTTATAATTGACAAGGTTAAAAGGAATAGGTTCATCCAAAACGTTTTTGAATCTCCCTTTGATTTGAGCAAATTTGAAGACTTGGGAATTTACGAAGATTCATTTGGAAATAAACATTCTTTATATCAAGGGCTAAGAACTAAAATACGACCAGGGTGGGAAAGAATGTTGAATAATAAAAAACCGAACCTTACGAATGTAAATTTTGATCAATTAAGGTCCAATAGTTTTATCACCTTAGAAAAACTTGAGACTACCTTAAATTCTTATGGCAAAAGTATTGTAAATTCTGATATCCTAGAAATTGGTTGCCATTCCGGATCGGTTTCAATGGCAATGGCAGAAAAAGGAGCAAAAAAAGTTGTAGGTACAGAGTTCAATGGATATAAAGTGAGTTCGATTTCCGAAAAATCATCTCAAGACCAATCCAAATTGGTAGAAGTAGATGAATACTTAAAAAAAGTAAGAAAAGAACTTGCAAATAGATATTCTATAAAAAACGAATTAGATTTTATTGATGATGATATTTGCAATTCTTCTTTAAGTCCCGAATCATTTGATATCATATGCAGTTGGGAAGTCCTAGAACATCTCCACGATCCAGCTCAAGCATTCAAATCAATTTCCAAACTTCTTAAGAAAGGAGGAATATCCATTCATCATTACAATCCTTTTTTCTGCCTAAATGGGGGGCACAGCTTATGTACTCTAGATTTTTTATGGGGCCATGTAAGATTAAATGAAAGTGATTTTATCGATTACATTAAGAAAAAACGTCCAGATGAAATTGAAAAAGCTATTTCTTTCTACAAAAATGGTGTTAACAGAATGTCATTATCAGATTTAGATCGCATACTCAATAGCTCTGAAATGAATACCCTAGCTGTACTTCCATTTACAAAAGAACAACATTTACGTATGGTCTCTGAGGAAACTTTAAAGCAAACCAAAAATATTTACCCCAACACCACAATACAAGATTTAGTCGTGCCGGCCGTACTCGTCATTAGTCAAAAAATCTAAAAGAGATAAAACTATTATGTTTCTTTCATAAGTACTAATTCCGAAAATATCTTGAATAGTAAATCTTTTAACTCCTAATGCAAAGCACCCGGCGATGCGGCACCTCGTGGTATCCTGATGTCTTCTACCAAATCTTGAACATCTTGTGGCGGTGCTGCGGTTAAGCGACTCACAACAATTGCTACCATGAGATTTATCAGCATACCCACTACTCCGATACCTTCAGGTTTTATACCAAACCAATATCCCTCTGGCGTGCCTGGACCACCTAATTGTGGTTTGAAATACCAAATGTAGATTAAGGTGAAAAACACCCCAACAATCATCCCTGTAACAGCTCCTTGTTTATTCATTCTTTTATCAAAAATCCCTAAAATAATCGCAGGAAAAAAAGATGCCGCCGCCAAACCAAAAGCCAACGCTACGACTTGTGCGACGAACCCTGGTGGATTCAAGCCACATATCCCTGCACCAATTACCGCAACGGCAATCGATATTCTAGCCGCTAATAACTCACCTTTATCTGAGATGTTGGGCATTAGATTCTTTTTCAACAAGTCATGAGACACGGACGTTGCAATCACCAACAATAAACCTGCCGCAGTTGACAATGCCGCAGCCAGTCCACCCGCTATAACCAAAGCAATTACCCAAGCTGGCAAGTTGGCAATTTCTGGATTGGCTAGGACCATAATATCTCGATCAATAATCAATTCGTTTCTATCCTTATCGGCTACATATTGAATCAAACCATCCATATTTTTATCCTCAAATTTTATCAACTCAGAATCTTCCCATTGGTTAAACCAATTTGGCATTTCTGAATACGGTTTATTGCTCACCGTTTGAATTAAATTGGTTCTTGCGAAACTTGCCACAGCTGGAGCGGTAGTGTAAAGAATGGCAATAAATAATAAGGCATAGCCGGCAGATTTTCTAGCATCCCGAACTTTTGGGACAGTAAAAAAGCGAACGATAACATGAGGCAATCCGGCCGTACCGAACATCAAGGCTGCTGTGACGAAAAACATGTTTACGCGATCATTCATCCCACTTGAGGTATACTCTTCAAAACCAAGATCAACACTTAACATGTTTAGCTTATCTAATAAATAGGTGCCATCTGAGAGCGTCCCACCAAATCCTAATTGAGGAATCGGATTGCTTACCATTTGTAAGGAGATGAAAATCGCTGGAACAGTAAAAGCAAATATTAATACACAATACTGCGCCACTTGTGTATAAGTGATTCCTTTCATTCCACCTAATACCGCGTAGAAAAACACAATAGCAATCCCAATGATAATCCCCGTAGAAAAAGGTACTTCCAAAAATCTTGCAAAGGCTACTCCTACCCCTTTCATTTGTCCAACAACGTAGGTAAAAGAAACAAGAATTGCACAGAGCAGTGCTACCAATCTCGCCACTCTAGAATAGTAACGCTCGCCTATAAAGTCAGGCACCGTAAACTTCCCAAACTTTCTTAGATAAGGAGCAAGTAATAAGGCCAAAAGAACATATCCTCCTGTCCATCCCATCAAATATTGCGCGCCGCCAAATCCCATGAATGAAATTAACCCAGCCATAGATAAATAAGAAGCCGCAGACATCCAATCCGCAGCGGTAGCCAAACCGTTGGCTAAAGGTGAAACACCTCCTCCTGCCACATAAAATTCTTTGGTCGAACCCGCTCTAGCCCATACCGCAATACCGATATAAAGCACAAATGTTAATCCGACGATAACATAGGTCCATGTTTGAATATCCATATTTATGATTTACACGAATACAAAACTATTTCTCATCTACATCAAACTCAGCATCAAGCTTATTCATCAAACGCACGTAGACAAATATTAAAATCACAAACACATAGATCGCTCCTTGTTGGGCAAACCAAAATCCTAAAGGGAATCCACCAAGCTTAATATTATTTAAATAATCTGCGAGTAGAATTCCACAACCAAAAGACACAAAAAACCAGATAAATAGAAGAATCAATAAATATTTCAAATTTCTTTTCCAGTATTCCTTTAAGTTTTTTTTCGACATGCTTAGATTTTAAAACTACTGTAAATTAAAAAATCTAGGCATCGATTTTGAAAAATCATGATTAAGATTTCTCTAAAACCGATTTAGACAACACAATGAAAGATGCTCTATCCGAATTGGTTAAAACTATTTTTTAAATACTCCAATACTTCATTTTTATAACTTTCTCCTATCGGAATTTCTTTATCTTCAATTTCAACATCATGCTTACTATAGGCGGTCACTTTATCAAAGTTGACGATAAAAGATCGGTGGACCCTTAAGAATTTTTCGTTCAACAAATCTTGAAAATGGGAAATACTGTATTTAATGGTGTGCGTTTTATCCTCTTCATAAATCTTGATATAGTCTTTTAAACTTTCGATGTATAAAACATTACTTAAGATCAATTTGACTTGTTTACGATTCTTTCTTATAAAAACGAAATCCTCATTGTTTTGATCAATTTTTATCGGAGCTGACGGTACGACATTATCTTTGGCTTGAAGCTTTAAAAATTTTTCTGTGGCTCTGAATATTCTTTCAAAAGTGATCGGTTTCAACAAATAATCAACGGCATTTAAATCAAATCCATCGATTGCATATTCGCGATAAGCGGTGGTGAAGATAACCTGAGGTCTTTCTACCAAATTTTTAAAAAAATCTGTTCCTTTTAACATTGGCATTTCGATATCCAAAAACAACAAATCAATTTTTTGATCTTGTAAAACCCTACTTGCCTCAATCGCACTTGCACAGGATGCCACAACCTCAAATTTATCCAACAATGACAAATGTCGCTCAATTAATTCACGAGCCAATTCTTCATCGTCCACAATCATACAGCGATAAGTCATAGCGTCTCAATTATTAATTCCACTCTATAATTTGTTCTTGAATGCTCAATGGTCAATTGATATTTATTTGGATAAATTAGTTCCAATTGTTTTTCCACATTCAATAAGCCAATTGGTTTTTTATCATCTTCTTTTAAAGGAATATTTTCGGGAATAGTATTCCTGATATTAAAAATAATTTCGTGGTTTCTGTTATTCATCTCAATCTTCAATTCCGCAACATCCAATTCTTGACTCACTCCATGTTTAAAAGCATTTTCGACGAAAGTCAAAAAGAGCAGGGGTGCAATTTTTATTTCTCGATCGACTATTTTTTTAAATTCTACATTAACACGTTTTCCGTATCTCATTTTTTCCAAGGCGATATAGTTCTCAATCAACTCGATTTCATTATGTATAGAAACAAATTTTTCGTTGCAACGATACAGCATATAATCCAAGATATCGGATAGTTTACTAATCACCTCGGGGGTTTTACTTGATTGTTTTAAAGCTAAGGTGTACAAATTATTCAAAGTATTAAAAAGAAAATGTGGGTTCAATTGATTTTTTAAAGTTTGTAGCTCAGCGACCTTCTTTTGTTCATTGAGCTGTAAAAACTTTTGTTGATTATTATAATACGTAATCAACAATATCAAAGCTGTAGGAGTCAAATACTTAATCCCCTTACTGAGTAAGACTCGAAAATCTAGAAGTCGATCTATAAAACCCAGTTGTATATAATCTGGCATGACTAATTTGTAATAATCTATATATCTAACTTCCAAATAATTGATTCGTAGGACAGAATACAATCCAAAAAGAAATAATACTAATACAATCAGAGCAAAAACCAAAAGTAAATACCTCTGCTTATTGAGCAATTGAGGAATCAAAAAACGAAAAGAAATAAAGGCTGCAATCATCTGACAAAGCACAATATTTCCGTAGATTTCAATGGATTGTCTCAGACCCATTTTGGCAGACATACTAGAAGAGAGAATTAAAAAAGCTAATACTCCGATCCAAAAAAGAACATACCGCAACCAAAGCTTTTCGAAGATAACAAGAAATCTACTCATGATGAACTACAAAAGTAAGACTAAATATCATAAGTCTTGGCTATTGTCGACCAACTGGTGTTTTAAGCAAACAAACAAGGATTCTCAGTAGAATGATCCTAAAATCATGTTTCCGTCTACGCCTATGGACTGATCAGCGACTTTTGAATTTATGATGCGTATTCAACCCTATCATTGTATCGATAATAATTATCACAAATATAAAATACCAATGAAACGCATTTTTATTCTAATTGTATTCAGCTTGATCTATCAATCAGTCTCAGCACAAAATAATTTTTCGGTCAAAGGAAATATAGTTACAAAAGAGGATTATCCGATTTCTGGAAACGTTATTGCCTTGACGGCGAATGATTCTACTTTTGTCAAAGGTGATTTTTTTATGGACGGTACATTTGTTTTAAATGATCTACCCAACCAAGCATTAATCATCAAATTATCCTCTCTCGAATTTGACAATCAATTCTTCAATATCAATTTTGAAAAAGAATCACATGTCGATTTGGGTATCATCGAATTGGATAAGGCTGGCGTCCAAATGGATGAAGTTGTCATTACTCGAAGAAGACCTACATATGTACAACAAGCTAACGGAACCATCGCTGTGCTCATCGAAAATTCAAGTTTGGCTTCAAGTAATTCAGTTACAGAAATATTATCCCGATCACCTGATGTACTAATTGATGAAGAAGGCCAAATCAGTTTGTTTGGAAAAAGCAACACACTACTTTATCTCAATGGCAAGCGAATTGATCAAACACAACTTGACCTAATCCCACCCTCAAATATTAAAAAAATAGTCATCATAAGAAATCCTTCCTCAAAGTATGATGCCGAAGGATCATCAGTCATAGAGATTCTAACGATTTCTAATACAGCACAAGGGCATCAAGTCAAACTTCTTCAAAATCTCAATTACTCTAATTTTGCAGGCGCAAATACTTACTCGGATTTCAACATAGTTTATAATAGAGGCAAGCTATCTACAAGATTGAATTATTCCTTAACCCAAGGAAAGGATCGTCATATATTACATACGACACGAAACCGATTGGCAGAAGAAATTTTCATTAAAACGGATCTTACCACTGAATGGAAAAACGATTATAAAAACTACTCCAAATTTGGGATGGGGACTCAGTACGACTTAACTGATCGTAGCTATCTTTCTCTTGAATATTCAGGTTTCTACGAACAACTTGGAGGAGAACAAATCAGTTCAAACACGATTGAAGATTTGATGAATGTTAATCATTACCAAAGTGAGATTCAAAGAAGAGATCTATTTAAGAATAATAATTATTCTTTAAATTTCAATCAATCATTGGACACTATAGGAAGTCAACTATTTGCAGGTGGACAATATTCCAATTTTGATTTCACTGCTCACAATCCTATTACGGAAATGAGTATGGAAAATAATCAAATTTTCAATCGATCACTCAAAATCAATACTGACTTAAATATAAATATCATTTCTGCTCAATTGGATTACACAAAGGCATTTCACAATCAATCAACTATGCAGTTGGGTATGAAATATAGTGATGTAAACAACAATTCTGTTTCCAATTTCTTTATTGTTGAAGAAGATAATAACTTACAGCTAGTAGAAGCCCTCTCCAATAATTTTGACTATGACGAATCGATTGGATCAGTTTACTTAAGTTATAACAGTCAACTAAATACTACACTTAAATACAACATTGGATTAAGAAGTGAGTATACCCGTTACAATCTGCGTCTTTCTCAATTGGAAGGATTAGAAATTAAAGATGATTATTTAAATATCTTTCCACAACTTTCAATCACCAAGATCTTTGACGATCAACGCTCTATAAATTTCTCCTACACTTCGAGAATTAGAAGGGTCCCATACCAGAGATTAAATCCGGTACTTATCTACCAAGATCCCTATACCTCTATACAGGGAAATGCAGAATCCATTCCCGAAAAAATTCACACATTTGAGGTGAATAGTTCAGTGCAAAATTTCAATTTCAGACTCGGTTATTCATATACCATTGATCCATTCGGAGGGGGAGCTGTCAGAGGAGATGATGACAGAAGTTATATCTTAAAACGATTAAACTTTGATAGCAAACATCAATACTTTGCTTCTATTTCAAGAACGTTTGAAACCAATTGGTTAAGCTCAAACAACACATTCAATTTGAGATATACGGACATCATAGACAATCAATTTGATTTTGAAGATGTCGGCTCAAGGCCGAATGTCTATTTCTATTCTAACAATAGAATCCCTATCAAAAATTGGTTTAATAACGAATTTAGCTTTTACTATTTAGGCGATAATGATGAAGGACTTTACCAAAGAAAAAGCTCATGGAATTTGAGCTGGGGAGTGAGTAAAAATTTTCTTGACAACGCTTTAAAATGCCAAGTGCTCTTGAATGATATTTTTCATTCTGTACGAGCAGCAGGAGATTATAGTATTGGAGAAACTGATATTTATTTTGCCAGAAAATGGAATACGAATTATGTACGCTTTTCCTTGAGCTACAATTTTGGACAACTTAAAAAAGATAATTATCGAAATACGGCGGTTGGGTCTAATGAGAATAATAGGGCGAGGTAATTAAATTTTTATGTGATTTACAAACTTCTGATAATTATCGAAAATTTGTACTTCCATAAATAAAAATTTATAGTTTTGAAATGATTATTTATGAAGACATAATTCCAATTTCATGACACAAAAAGTAATAAACAGCTTTGCTTTAGTATTAATTGCACTAATGAGTTATGCCCAAGATTTGCAAAACACATGTTGGGAAGCAGTTATAGAACAGGACACCTTTCGCATTCTCCTTTCAGACAATATTTTCAATGTAGAATATGAAGGTGATACGACGGCCATAGCGAGCTACGAAATTTCTGTTGACACCTTTAGAATAGAAGATCTGAATAATGAAGATTGTGATTCGATTGGAACTTATTTATTTAGCATCTCCGATAGTTTATTGGATTTCACTTTAATTGAAGATGATTGCATTGAAAGAGCGGAGATCATTGATGGTATTGAATATGTTTCTTGCCAAACAACATCGATTGTGCATCTCAATTCTGAAAAAATAAAGATCTATCCCAATCCCAGTAATGGCCTTTTGAATATAGAATCCGAAAATGACTTTGATAAAATCCTAATATTCGACCAAAAGGGAAGATTTGTTTCTTCTCATTATGGCCAGAAAAATATTGACATCTCTAAACTGAGCAACAATATCTATTTTGTAAGATTTGTGCTAGGAGAAGAAACGGTGACAAAAAAAATAATCAAGTTCTAAAACTTAGCAATATTGTACCTAATAGAAAAGAGTCATTCATACATCTGAATGACTCTTTTCATTTTTGCTTTTATATATCCATGATTCTAGTCATACTTTCCATAAACAGATGCTACAAAATCACCATTTAAAAATTCTAGAGTTGGCAACTGGCTTTGTAAAATCACACCTTTAAGATTACCTTTCAATAACATCATTGCTGCTTCGCATAGTGGAGCTGCTGTGGTCGATTGGATTGCTCTCAATGTTTTTGTCCCAACCTGAGAAGGATAGATTTTGTACGATCGTTCTTTTCTTCTTAATCTTCCATTGCTATCTTTTCCTTGAACTGCGGCATATACGATGACGACATCATCTTCAACACTTGCGACCTCTTCCAACATTTTCTTTTCGATGGATTGAATTTTATCCGCGCCTTCTGGAAACTCATTTAAGCATTTTTGGACCCAATCATAATGTCCAGGATAACGTAATGTCTTGTAGTCCAAATCTTTCACTTTACCAGCAAAAGCTTCTGGCAGATCAGCCGCACCACCCGAAGTAAAATTGTCTTCATATTCTTCCCCGTCAATAATGATACGCTCACATCCAGAAAGCGCTGGAACAGATACCTTCTTAAAATCTCTGACAATATCAGCATCTTTTAGATATTCCGTTGCTACTCCAATCGGGCTCCAGGTAAATGCATAAAAGTGTGGGCTCGGTGCATGATCTGATAATGCACCCACTTTCATAATCATAGAATCAACAATGTCAACGCCAAATTCACTTGAAAATTCTTCGTAAATTCTACAAGCCAATACATTGATAAAACCCGGTGCCAATCCCGTCTGCAAAATGAATCCAGTTTCCGCATCTTTGGCAATTTCCATAATTTGCTCAGTCTCATGGACATATTCAGTTAAATTTGCGTAGTGCATACCAAACTGCTTGGCCATTTTTGCCATTCGTGGTGCTTGGCTTCCTGGTAAGCAATCCAAGATGATATCACATTTATCCATAACAGCATCCAACTCTGGTGTCGTTCCGTCAAGAGGCATTAACACAAATGAAGCCTTATCCGATGTTCCACAACCTTCAGAAACAAACTTCATCGCTGCCTCTCCCGCTGCCTCATTGATGTCTCCAAAATAGATGTGACAATCCATTGTTTTGTTGTCAGCCAATATTAATCCGGCCGCTTGGCCTATCCCCCCTGAACCCCCAATGAATACATTATACATGTGTCTGAATTTGGTTAGGCGACAAAAATAAGCTTTTTAGTAAATTCTGAAAATGACTAAGTTACAACAAGATAAAATTTGTTCTTCAACGACAAATAGTATAGATCTTTGAATATCAGACAAATAAACATATTACGATTATTTATAATATATATAATACTGCATATTAACTAAAAATACTTTGCACTTTTTGTAAATATGATAAAAATGCTTGTATATTAGCGTCACCAAAAGCAGTGGCGTATTCATTCACCACAAACCGATATTACCGATGGCTAGAAAGAAAGTTAAGAAGAAGGCGGTAAAGAAGCCATTCTTCTCGCTCAACTTCGACGACGATAGAATTCCCAAAATTCTAGGTATTATATGCATTTTCCTTGCACTATATCTTGCTATTGCATTCGTCTCCTACATTTATACTTGGAAAGTTGATCAAGATAAAGTTCTCAAATACTCATGGCAATTTATTCTTCAAGGCGACTTAAGTGTTGAAAATTGGCTTGGGCGGCTAGGAGCAATCGTATCCAATATGTTTTTCTATTGGGGCTTTGGTTTGCCATCGATTGTCTTTGTCTTTCTTTTAGTCAAACTAGGAAAAGATCTTATTATAAGACGTCCTTTATCCGAGTTTTGGGTCGTTTGTAAAAATTCTATGCTATTGATGGCGTTTTTCTCTCTGATCCTTGAATTTGCATTCAGAAACTCAAGTTTTTCATGGGGAGGGGCATTTGGAGAGAGTACATATGTATGGATGAGTAACTTTGTGGGTAACATCGGGTTGTTACTCCTTATTATATTGACGATTATCGGAACGAGTGTTTGGTACTTCAACCCAAATCTTGAGCAATTAGCCTTCGAAATCCCAGGGCTTTCAAAATTACCAGGATTAGAGTTTTTAAAGAATCGTCCAAATACTAAAGAAAAAAGACAGGCTGCTAAATTTATCACTACTGATGAACCAAAAGCAAGCCCTACAAAAGAATATACAGCGCTTCAACCAAGATCGGCTGAAGCGACACAAAGAGCCATTCCAAAACCGGAAATATCTTCTGACGATGCTGCTGAGCCAACAGGTCATCTCGACTTTTCAGTTTCAGAAGCATTGTCAAAGATATCTCCTAAAAAAGGTTTGAAACCTGAAGATGCTCAACTAGAAATCAATGAATCCGCAGGAAATGGAGAGGCCATTTCAATTACCGATAACGTACACCCTACCCCAGTAGTAAGTACACCTGCCAAACCCGTTTTACCAATACAAGAGGAAAACCAAAATCACTCGGAGCCTTACGATCCAAAATTGGATTTGTCAAACTACGAGTATCCTAAGTTGGATTTCCTCGCGGATTATGATCAAAAAGTAGAAATCGATCGAGAAGAATTGGAAGCCAATAAAAACCAAATTATTGAGACACTTCTAAACTACAAGATTGAGATTACAAAGATTCGTGCAACCATCGGGCCTACGGTCACACTTTACGAAATTGTTCCGGCACCCGGTGTCAAGATCAGTAAGATTAAGAACCTTGAGGACGATATCGCATTGAGTTTGGCGGCTTTAGGTATCCGTATTATTGCCCCCATTCCTGGTAAAGGAACAATAGGGATTGAAGTGCCGAACAAGAAACCTCAGATGGTCGCCCTGAAGGATGTCATCAATACAGATAAGTTTCAAAATGCCAAAATGGATCTACCGATTGCTTTGGGTAAAACCATTGCCAATGAAGTATTCATCGCCGACCTTGCCAAGATGCCACACCTATTGATAGCTGGAGCAACTGGTCAGGGTAAGTCGGTAGGTATCAACACGATCTTGATGTCATTGCTTTACAAAAAGCACCCATCACAGGTCAAATTGGTTTTGATTGATCCTAAGAAAGTGGAATTATTCCCTTACGGATATTTGGATCAACACTTCCTTGGCTATTTGCCCAATGAAGAAGAGCCGATCTTAACTGAGACTAAAAAAGTGGTATACACGCTGAACTCACTATGTATCGAAATGGACAACCGCTACGATCTATTGAAGAAAGCACGTGCTAGAAATATTAAAGAGTACAACCAGAAATTTACGAGTAGAAACTTAAACCCAAATAATGGGCACCGTTTCCTACCCTACATTGTATTAGTGATTGATGAGTTTGCTGATTTAATCATGACCGCAGGTAAAGAAGTTGAAATGCCCATCGCAAGATTAGCGCAGTTGGCTAGAGCGATTGGTATCCACTTGATCATTGCGACACAACGACCATCGGTCAACATCATCACCGGTATTATCAAGGCCAACTTCCCTGCTCGACTAGCATTCAAAGTAACGTCGAAGATCGATTCTAGAACCATTTTGGATCAAGGAGGAGCAGATCAATTGATAGGACGAGGAGATATGCTATTGAGTATCGGGAGTAATACCGTCCGTCTCCAATGCGCATTTGTCGATACGCCAGAGGTTGAAAAAGTTATTAATCACATTGGTGATCAACAAGGATTCCCAGAGCCATTCTATTTGCCAGAATATGTTTCTGATGAAGATCAAAAGGTTGGTGATTCCAATATAAAACTATCTGATTTGGACGAAAAATTTGAAGAAGCGGCTCGTATGATTGTTTCCACTCAACAAGGATCTACATCTAGTATTCAAAGAAGATTACAGTTGGGTTACAACAGAGCTGGACGGATCATGGATCAGATGGAGGCCTTTGGTATTGTAGGACCATCAATGGGATCCAAACCGAGAGAAGTCATGTTTATGAGTGAGGCCGAGTTCAACGCATGGTGGGAGACCATGAAAAAATAGTAAGACCTGAATCTATTATATATAATAGCCCCGAGGAGAACCTACCTTGGGGCTTTTTTGTTTCTGTGGCTTCCGCCGAATGGGGCTTAGGATTTAATAAATCTCGTGGTTTCAAATCAGATTGCAACAAAACAAATTTTCGTCTCTTGACCTTTCTTCTTTGATAAAGATTATCCTTCTTTCGATCAATTCTTACTTTTATCAAATGAATATAAAATTTATCTGTTTGTTTATGATCTCCTTTTTGTTGTTTTCACAATTGATTGGTCAAGAAGATGCAATAGGAATGGATCTCCAAACTACTTTTACACCTTCGATTCTCACTTCAGTTACAAATAAGCCTGTAGTTCCTCATTTCGAAATTTGTGGAACTTTTTCAAAATCTATGGGTAAATATTTCTCTGTAGTTCCAAAAATAGGTCTTTCCTATTTAAGAGAAGCAAAAGAATTATTCACAGTTTCGTTTGATCAGAATGTTGGACAAACTAAATTATCAGGAAATATTACATATAAAACTGCATTTATAGAATACGGGACTTTATTTTATTACCATTTGTATTGGCAACCCAATTGGAGATTTGGCTTAGGACCAATGTTGAGAACGCAAGTATATAAATCAAAAGGAATGATTGGAAGCACAAATTTGGGATTGCAGGACTATCCACCACACATTGCCAAACATGATCTTTATTTGAAGTGCGAAATTGCCTATTTCCATAAAATAAAGGAACTTCTATTCCTCAAGATGTCCTCAATATATACCACTAGTTTTAATAATTATCTATACGACGTTTGGAGAACTACTCGTCACTACTGGGGCGGACTAGTTGGACTAAACATCAGCTTATGATTCTTTTACAAAATACAAGCGCATTGAAAACAACTATTTATGTTTTCTTACTAATAAACATTTGTGCTTGCAGCATAAATCGAGAACTAAACAAAAGCATCAAAACTTTTAATTTTACAAAAATTAATTCAGAGGATTCTATTGCGTATGCCAAAGTTGAAACAAGTAACCTTCAATACAAACAATTTCTCAACGCTCAAAAAAAATTGAACTTGAGCTCACTTCAACAAGTAAGGGTGCATTCAGAAGCATGGGTCAGCGAATACACCTACTCATATCAAGAGCCAATGCGAAGAAATTATTTTAAACACCCTTCTTTTGATCACCACCCAGTCGTGAATATCAACTTTACTGCTGCCCAAAAATATTGTGAATGGTTAACAAAAGAATACAACAAAGAAAATATTTACTTCAGACTACCCACTAAATCTGAATATCTGAAATTGTTACAAACTGTAAACATCAAATACGATTCTGACAATCCTAATGACTATTCAGAATTCAATTTTAATATGAAGTTTGAGCAAAACTATCCCATCGACGGTTCAATGTATACCGCTCGTCCAGATTATTTTAAATATGAAAAGTGGATAGAAACACCTCGCTCGTCTTATACACAAAACAAATTTGGAATCAAAAACATTGTAGGAAACGTTGCAGAATTATTACACGATGGAACGTACATTGGTGGTAGTTGGGATTCCTTTCCTGCCGAAGTTTTAGACAACCCTATTCTAAATAGACCATTGCCAACAGTTGGTTTTAGAGTGATCAGGGTAGAAAAATAAATGTTGAGATATCCAAAATAACGAGAATCCGTGTAAATCCTTTGGTTCAACCCAACCTTTCATTAACTATCCTCGTCTATTCTCATGAAATAGCAATTCAAAAAAATGTTAAGCATGAGAAAGACCATAATACTATTACTGATAATGACTGAATCGATGATTGCAGTAAGTCAAGAATGCGGAACATTTGAACTATTCAATTTCACCAATATCATCGTAAGCGAGGATTGGCAATTGGACGAACCAAGGAATGGTTTTTATTTTGATTTGAAATACGATACTTTAACTGCCATGAACACTGGGTACATTTCTTTTTATTTGGTGAATGAATCCAACGATACCATTACTCAAAAAGATTATTATGAATGGTCAAGATCTTTTCCAACTACATCGGAAGAAACTGTACGATATACGATGATCCTTGACACTAGTTATACCGAATTACCGCTTGATTTTTCTGGCTATTTACTTACCGCGAATCCTCAATGTCAAATTCCCATTTCACTTTCAAAAAATGAATCAGAAGAAATATTACCAAAGGAATTAACTGTATTTCCTAATCCAACTCAAGGTCAATTATTTATTGAACAAAATTTCAATGAATTAAGCTTATATGACTTACACGGAAAACTAGTATTAAAAAAATTAAATGCCAGTTCAATAGATCTTTCTAGACTGAGTTCCGGAATTTATTTTCTAAGAGCAATAAATAAGGGTACTTATCACTTCAGTAAAATAGTAAAAAAATGAGCTTCGAAGGAGACCTATTTACAATTTATAAAATACAATCATAACATGGCATATAGCTATGAATCAATTTATTAATACAGCTTAAAAAGATAATATGAATGCTACTTCAACATTAAATAAACCATTAAGTGTACTATGCTTCGTCTGCGTTTTATGCCTTACTACAAATGCACAAATATCTCTACCCTATTATACTGGATTTGATGATGATGTTCAAAAAAACGGTTGGGTTCAATACAAAAAAGCCGCAACTACTTTTAGTGATTGGAGTTTTGGTGGTTTTGGGAATTCCTATTCACAACCAAGTTCCATTGGTCATGATTACTCACCCTCAACTGGAATAAGTTTAACAGATAACTGGTTCGTTTCACCGAGCTTTTTAATTGAAGAAGGTGGCTATTTGGATTCTATTCGATATCGCTTTACAGGATTTTCAGTACCCGAAGAAGGAGACACGATTGCACTTTATCAATTATTTGGTTCTCCGGATCCAGAATTATCAGATTCTTTGAAAATCTTATTTGATTTCAGGGGGGATGAATATATAAATGATGACACTTTTCGAATAAAAACGGCGATCGAATTGCATGCTTCCAGTGATTCTTCTTATTTAGGGCTTCGCTATCGAAATACTGATTGCAGTTCAAAATGGTTAACTGTTGCATTTGATAATATTGCAATCAGCACTAATTCAAGTGTTGGATTAAAATATTTGGAAACCATGAATGATGCCATCTATATTTACCCCAATCCCACCACTGGAATATTCTTTATTGAATCGCCTTATAAAATAGATGACCTCAAGTTATATAATGCATATGGCAAAATGATCATTTCCGACAAATCCGTAGAATCAAAACACAGGGTAATTTTATCAAACCAACAATCAGGAATTTATTTTATCAATTATAGGATCAGAGGCAAATCCTACAGCACAAAACTTATCGTTATATAATAGAGAACAATCACTGGGTCGATTAACATTGTTAACTAAATACAAATGTATTGTTAACGGAAGTCCAAAGTACATCTGTAAATTCATAAGTATGTAGTTTGAGAATGTAAAATCAATTCTTCAAACAAAATGATTACTAATCCCCTATTGAGTCTTCTAATTATCCTTGTATCACTTGGTATTATCGGCTGTCAAGAAGGAATAAATCCAAATAAACCTGAATGGGATATTCCTATCCGTAATCATGATTTAAGTTACACTCCTTTTAATCCAACATTGGATCATCCTGATTTTATCATTTGCGATTCTACCAAAATCAAATCTGGAAGAAATCAAATACTCTATCGAGGTGGCCTTGAACAGTTACATCAAGATCTTCGATCAGCGTACAAATTAGAATCGGCATATCGATCCTTCACTGGATATGTAGTAGTACGGTTCATTATGAATTGTAACAGTGAATTGGGGCGTTATCGAGCGGAATCACTTCATTTGGATTTCAGCTCAGCACAAGCTCCTCCGAATTTTGTAAATCATATCTTAGACATTTTTAAAAATTCTAATCACTGGGATAGACGGTTAAATACACCTAGTGAACAAGAATACTCTAAATTCATCAACATTAAATTTAAAGATGGACAAATACAGCATGTACTGCGCTAGAGAGCTTGGGTTAATTATACTAACTCAACTGCTGCTTTGTTTTCAAATGCTCGCACAAGGAAATTGCACTATTTATCCTGAAAATAGCGGTGAACGCAAAGCATGTGAATTGAGCTACCAGGCGCTTGAATTTCGTCAAGGAAGCAAAGAATCTCAACTACTCTTTGATGAAGCCATTAGAACAGGACCAAATTTTGCTTATGCCTACTATCAAAAAGCAGTGCCATTTTATAAAAGAGGAATGTTTGCGGAAGGTGTCAGCTTAATCAATCAAGCCATTAAGCTCGAACCGGAAAACTATTTACACTACAGAGCTTATTGGTATTTCTATCAAAAAAGTTATGACTGCGCCATCAAAGATCTGGAAGAACTTTACACCGTTCACAATACAAATTATGTCACTACTCCTGGGGGTGAATTAGAAATGAGATTACTTCTTGCTTTAGCTTATGCGCAAAAAAATGAATTTACAAAAGGAATAAGATGGATTAATGATCTAATGGAAGAATACAAAAAACTACCACATCTTAAAGGAATATTCGATCATTTCTGTCTAGGCGTTTTGTACTTTCTAAATCAACAATACGATTTAGCTGAGAAACAGTTTAAGGATCAATTACTCATTGATAGTGATTTCGCAAATACCTACTATTATTTAGGTCTTATTGAAAACATGAGATTCAATACAGCTGAAGCTCAAAAATTTTTCTCACAAGCACTCTCCAAAATGAATCGAAAAAATGGAGGATATAGTACGAATCTTTTCGCAGAGTTCAATACTTCAAAGGAAGACATTGTAAAAATGATTCAGCCAAATCATCTTGAAAATTAATTCTTCGTCGGAGTCCATACTAATCCAATTCTACCCTAATTTGTAATTAATTTCCATTCCGCTTTGCTTTACTACGATTTTTATCGTAGTATTGTACGAGAAAAATCGTAATAGCATGAAAAGCAATCAATCCAGCAACTCGCCGACGGCATCAGAACTAGCTATTCTTAATCTACTATGGACCCACGGTCCACTCTCCGTAAAAGACGTCCATGAAGCTCTTGATCAAGACAAACCTGTAGTTTATACAACTGTTTTAAAAACGATGCAGGTTATGATGGAACGAGGAATGCTTGGTCGATACTCCGAAGGACGCAAACATATTTATCAAGCAGCCATTGCACAAAAAGACACTCAAGATAAGTTATTGGATACTTTTTTAGATAAAACATTCGGCGGCTCAGCCAAAAATCTTGTTATGCGAGCCTTAGGAAAACACACACCAGATGCTAAAGAACTTGAAGAATTGAAAGCATACATCAACTCATTAGAAAAAAAACGATAACTCCGAGAAATGATAGAATATATTTTAAATCCGCAAACTACCGAAGCATTAGGATGGACCTTGTTACATAGCTTATGGCAAGGTGCAGCTTTTTCACTTTCCCTCGTAATATTGTTGATTGCACTTCGAAAATATTCAGCTCAATCAAGGTACATCGTTTCAGCTGGACTTCTAAGTGCTTTTTTCCTTACGGTCTCTATCACATTTTGGGATCATTGGAAAGAAGCTAATTTGAATGCCGAAATACAATTCGGCCAGCTTGAGAATTACCACAAAAAACCATCACCACTTTTAAATTCAGAAATGGACAACTCCTTTGGTTCTTCTGAAGAGAAAGCAGCAGTTCTACAAGAGCAAGATTTCAATCTTCAAGAATCCGACTGGACGATGACTTTTAAAAATTATTATAAAGATCATCTCCCCTTATTGGTTACTCTATGGCTTCTTGGTGTACTCATTCTACAATTACGATTTTTAGGACAATTGGCATATGTTCAAAGATTAAAATATCACGGCACTCAAATGTTTCCAAAATCATGGAGTGACAAAATTGAAGAGCTAGAAGGCAAGCTCAGAATACAAAAGAAAGTAAAATACTTAACCAGTATTCGTGTTCAATGTCCAATGGTTATAGGATGGTTAAAGCCCGTTGTTCTTTTACCTCGACATTTATTCAAGAGCTTATCAGAAACTGAAATTTATGCCGTCCTAGCCCACGAACTAGCTCACATCAGAAGAGAAGATTTTATCATCAATCTTCTCCAAACCTTCTTATGCAATGTGTTTTTCTTTCACCCTGGCATCTGGTGGATGAGCAATAGAATTGATGACGAAAGAGAACACTGCTGCGATGATTTAGCCGTCGCGGCAACTGGACCAGCTACCTCTTATGCCAAAACTCTAATTAATGTTTCGGAAATAGGATTAAGAATTCAAAAAAATCCAGAACTCGCAATCGCCTTTTCAGGAAAAAACAAAAAAAGAGATAGAGGTGGATTTGGAGGTAGAATTCGCAGATTATTTATTTCAAACTCTGGAACTGGATCTTTCAAGGAAGGATTTGCAACAGCATGTATTTTAATTTCAGCCCTCATTATAGGAATTGGTGCAACAGTTCCGTCCATTCAGAAAGAGCACGATGAAAAACTAAATGATGAAATGGTTATAAATGAAGTAAAAGAAGCTTCTAATACACCAAATCATGAAAGAATTAAATACTTAAAGACGCTACCTAAAACCTCAATTATTAAGACAATTACTTCAGAAAGTGGTAGTCATCAGAGTGATCATCCTGTGTCACCAAACAAGCGTCTAGATCATATTTTACATTCGGCGAAAGCCAAACCAGCAGAAAACGGAATCACTCAAAATAATTCAACTTCCTTACAAGAGATTTCCATTGAAGACGCCATGATGGCTTGTCAGAATGGCGATTTAGAAATTGTACAATCCTTCGTTAGAAGAGGTGGAGCGATTGACCAAATTGGTCCGAAAGGATTCACAGCACTTATGACTGCATGTAGCTACAATCAATACGAAATTGTTGATTACTTAATTGACGAAGGTGCAGATCTGAATTTATCAAACAATGGTTGGACCGCTTTAATAGAAGCCGCTGATGAAGGATCGTTTGAAAGTATGGAAATCCTCTTGAAAGCTGGAGCTGATGTAAATTATTATTGGAACGATGGAAACCCGACCGCCATTTCAATGGCCGCTTCAGAAGGTAATTTAAATTGTCTTGAATTACTCATGAACTTTGGAGCTGATATCAATGGAAAAGCTAGTAGCATCCCTCCGCTACACAAAGCTTCGGAAGAGGGAAAAATCAAGATTGTAAATTTTCTCCTTACAAATAATGTACTGGTGAATAAAAGAGATTACGGAGGACATACCGCTTTAATGTATGCCGCATCGGAAGGAAAAAAAGAAATCGTTTTAAAACTTTTAGCAGCTGGAGCTGACAAGTCAATAAAAGATAATTTTGGATATACAGCAAAAGAATATGCGGAAGATGAAGAGCAATTTGACCTTGTTGACCTACTGGATATTCATGAAAAATCCCAAATTCACAAACTTACAGAACTGGGATTGATGGAAAAAGTCGAACAAATCGTTGCACAAGGAGTTGATGTAAATTATCGCGATAGCTACGGAAGAACAGCCCTACATATCGCATCTGCAAAAAATCGAAATATTGACATGCAAATACTTATTGACTTAGGTGCGAATATCAATGTTCAAGATAATCAAGGAAGAACGCCTTTAATGTACGCTGCCGCAGATGGAAATGGAAATGCTATGGCTTTGCTTATTTCCAAAAATGCAGATACTACAATAGCTGATGTTGACGGCATGAGAGCATTTGAATGGGCTTGTACAAACGGCAATAGAGATTTAGCAAAATTTGTTGGCTTGACACCAGATGATTTAAATCGGAAAGAAAAATGTGTTGCAAGTAAAAATAAAAAGTGCAATTCTAATGAAGAGTCAATGCAGCTATTGCAAAGAGATATTCAAAAAGAAAAAGAGAGAGAATTTAAGAACGAAATGAAAAGGAAAGAATTATTTCATATTCATTCTAATGGGTATCATCTAAAACAATTTGATATAGAAACAACCCTTGATGACTTGTTTGATATAATCAGACACGAATCGGTAGGTGAATTGAATCAATTATTGAGTACAGGAATATCAGTTGACGTGTCAGATGACACTGGTCAATCTGCCTTAATGATTGCAGCCCGTGAAAACCGATTAGACATGGCAGCTTATCTTATTGAACATGGTGCAGATGTAAACATGAGCTCGTTTTCTGGATTAACTGCTCTTCATTATGCAGCATTAGAAAACCATGACAACATGGCGAGATTACTTTTAGATAATAATGCACATGTAGATCCTCTTATGCGCTATTCTAGTACCGATGGAAATTTCTCTAAAGAATCAATCATCTCGGAATACATAGGAGCGACTCCATTACTCATTGCCGTAGAAGCCAACAACCCCGAAGTATTGCGTGTCCTTTTCAATGCCGGAGCCAATATAAACCAGTACTTGACTCGAAATGAATACATTTTAAAAGATGATCGAAAATCCTATTTAACTGCAAGCGAAGTGATGGGTCTAGATAGTAATTTTCTAAAAAATGTACAGATCAAAACCACTGATGATACATGGACACCTTATAAACAAGCCTTACTTTTAAACCACTCGACAACACTTCAAATATTGTCGAAAAAATAAAATAACACACATATGAAATTATTATTTGCCCTATGGGCGCTGGCAATGACCAGTAGTCTTTCAGCCAGCACTACGCCTATTAATCACAATTTTTCAGGTGTTGTTGTAGATTCAGATTATAACTATCCTCTAGAATTTGCGACCGTTTCTGTATATAATTCGGATGACGCTTTAATTAACGGGACAATAACGGATAGTACAGGCATTTTTTCCATCCAATTACCAGCAGGTCTGTATACTTTCAAGTTTGAGTATATTGGATTTACAAGTCTCGATACAACAATACAGTTAAAATCCAACCTTGATATCGGATATATAAAACTAAAGAGCTCTTCTACCCTACTTGAAGGAGCAACAATTTCTGCCGAACGAAGTAGACTCACTTTAAAGCTGGATAAACAAATCTTTGATGTAGGAGCTGACATTGTATCTCAAGGTGGAACCGCCAACGAGGTTTTGGACAATATACCAATGATCAATGTTTCACCCGAGGGAATTGTGAGTCTCAGAGGAAATAACGGAGTCAAAGTACTCATCAATGGTAAGCCCTCCGCCTTAGCAGACAACAACGCTCTACAAGGCATCCCTGCCTCCAACATTGCCAAAGTAGAAATTATGACAAGTCCGTCTGCCCGATATGAAGCTGCAGGAAGCGGTGGAATTATTAATATTATCCTAAAGGATCCGAGCGTTAAAAATTGGGGAGGTCAAGTTAGCGCTTCTGTAGGCATTCCCACGGATT
>JAHDCZ010000193.1 GCA_020629615.1 Saprospiraceae bacterium | reverse complement strand
CATTTACTTTTAGTTTGATGAATAAATTCATCGGTAAAATGTTGAACTCTTTTTGATTGTGAGAACTTTTGCTTATTGTAAGATTTAGAGTCACCTTTGGGGATTGATAGGCTTTCCCAATCATTGCCTAAAATCATTTTTCCAAGATAAATTAATTGTCCAACATGATAGCTGTAATGGCCTAATTGACGATTACAAGCTTCAAGGATCGTATGCCCTTGATTTCGGATATAAATTAATGTATTAAAATTATCTTCGTTGATTTCGGATAAGGCATTTTCCAAACAATCCCATCCTTCATTCCAAATTGTGATTAAGTCTTTTTTATTTGGGATATCATTGTCAAATTCGGTTTCTCTATTTCGCCATTCCTTTTCACCATCACTTGTCAAAAAATCAGTCCATCGGGATTTCATGTTTCCAGACATGTGTTTGACGATAATCGCAATGCTATTGCTTTGATCATTATATTTCCAATGAATTGAATCTTCCGGAATTTTGTTCAAAGTTTCAATTCCCAAATGGCGGTAATATTGAAACATTGTTTTAATATTTTTTAGATATTCTGGTGCCATTGTTCAAAATTACAAATCTTAAATTTTTATTAGGCATATAAAAAAAGGGGATGTAAAAATACATCCCCTTTTTTATTTGTTTCGTTGGTTTATCTATAACCACCGCCGCCTCTTCGGTCATCTCTTTCTTCTCTTGGTCTAGCTTTTTTCACAACGATATCTCTTCCGTCCATACTTGTTTCATTCAAGTTTTCAATGGCCGCTTGTCCTTCTGATTCGTCTGGCATTTCAACAAAGCCAAAGCCTTTTGATCTACCTGAAAATTTGTCCATAATGATTTTGACAGAATCTACTGTCCCGAATTGCTCAAATGCGTCACGTAAAGTGTCTTCTGACGTGTCGTAATTTAATTTAGCAACAAAAATATTCATAAAATACTGTTTAACATTACCCTAAAAGGGCAACAAAATAAAAAATATAACACCTTGATAGGCATTAATAACCTCATACATAACGCTTTAAATTCACTTAGGATTATCCAAAAGTCCCTTTAATTCGCTGGTATTTCAATTGCATTAATGGAATACAGGATTAATAAGTTCCTTATGCTTTAAAAAAAGTGTTAATATTTGTATTGAGGAATTTTTATTTCTTTTTTTTACTCGCCTTTGCTAGTGGATTATAGCGAAGTGCTTCATTAATCCAATAGGATAAATCTTCATCCAGGTCGTAAGCTTCATCATAAATATATATGTATCCTTTCATTGGTCTTCCAGTAAAATCCATTGGTTTGGCTCCTGGTTTTTTAAGGTAATCTTCATAATATTCAGGATTGAGACGGAGCATGATTCTGTTTGATTCCACTCCGAGGCACATTTTCGAATCAATCATGAAACAGAGTCCTCCAAACATTTTTTTTGTTTCGAAGGCAACTTTACATTCTGCTAGATATTGTTCAATTCTATCTACCAATAAATTATCGTATGCCATTTATCTAGAAAGATAGACATTCCCATTTAAATTATTAAAAGAAAAGTGAATATGCCTTCTTCAAAATAACCAATCGAATTTTATCAATATTTTTCAATTCATTGATTATTGGCAAAATTCTATAATTCAATCCAATATTCAGAATTTGCATTGGCATTCTGATTGATTCTGTCAAGGTGATTTTAGATCCATCAACATCTTCCCATTTGGCTAAAGGTAATTCGATCATTTGTTCCATAATCTTTTCTTTACCAAACCATTTTTTAAGTTTGATAAATACTTCAACATCAAAAATCCATCTGGAAATAAAGGCGTCTTTAAAAGCTTTTCTGGCAGCTTGATTCGTAAAAACTTTAGCACCGCATTGTGTATCCTTAATTGGTAAGCCCAATATAATTTGGATGGTTAATCCCACCATAAAACTTGCAAATTCTCTGAACTTTGAACGCTTAATGTTTTTATTCTTTACAATTTTACGAGAACCAAAAACAACAGATTTCTTTTCACTGAACAAAGTGTTCACGATTCCTTTATAATCCTCTAAACTAGTAGAAAGATCAGCGTCTAAAAATCCAACAGACTCTACAGAGAATTTATTCAACACATAATTGATTCCTGTTCTAACCGCTTCTGCTTTACCTCCATTCTGTGGCATATCAAAAAAGATAGCGTTATTGTGATTTAGACAAAAATCTTCCAAGCATTCCAAGGTATTATCTTTGCTTCCATCATTAACAAAACATACTTGATAGTCCTTATTGAACTTTAGAAAATTGGCAAACTGATCAAAAGGCAGTCTTTTTGACTCATTGTAACAAGGGATGATTATACTGTTTCTCATTTTTTGAAGGTTTTATACCTCAAATTTGCAGTGAAATGAAGGTTTCAATCGACGCTTTTCGGGTACTGGTGGGAAAGTTTCGATTTTTGGTAAGCTTTGGCCTTTTTTTGCGGAATAGCTATGCGTACCTTGTGAAAGAATTCAGGAGTAGTTAATTCCAAGTTGATTATGAGCAATGAATCAAGAACATATTATTTGATTGCCTTAGTGATTGGCCTACTACTTCATGCGAGTATTCTTTTCTTCACGTTTGAAAAAACTTATGATGCATATGTACACATGTTTTTTGCAGAACATTATGCGGAAAATTGGTTTGAATCTTGGAATTTTAAATGGTATGAGGGATTTACGATTACAAGCTATCCTCCTTTAGTACACCAAATAATAGCTCTCCTGTCCTTTGTCATTGGATTAAAGGGCGGATTTCTTTTGTGGTCTTTAATTGTAGTGATTTTATTAATACGTGGGGTCTATCATTTTTCTCAAATATGGGTAGATGAGAAATCAGCTGGTTATGCAGCTATTCTTACCGTTTTTTCTTCATCAATAGCTGAAGCATTGCACGTTTTCGGACAATTGCCGAGTCTTACTGGAATTGCACTTCTTTTAAATGCCTGTCCGGAGGTATATCAATGGTTTCGCTTTAGACTTAAATTTAGTTTCTTTTCTGCCATTACTCTTCTTGCGACAACTACCACGGCGCATCATGTCTCCACCATTTTCGGTATGGTGTTTTTTGTACTTCCAGTTATAGGAGTGGCATTGATGGATCGATTGGAAGACAAGAGAATAAACTTTACATGGACCGCGTTCTTCCTTACTTGTTGGAATAATTTATTTAGAGTGGCCAGCTTTGGTTTACTGATTATTTTGATAACCTTGCTTGTTATATTTCCATATTGGTATTGGTCTGGTACCGATCCCATCACTCAAATTTCTATTCCTCATGGTTCTCGAGATTCATTCATTGCGAATCCTTCTAGTGGCTTGGTCTTTTTTCTTATTCCATGGGGTATGTTGATCTTCGCTTTCAGTTATATTTTTCAGAATTTATTATTCAGACGAAATCTTTTTATTGCCATTGCCATCTTGTTGGCTTTTATATTGGGAACAGGGGGAACAACTTCTATTCCGATCCTTCTTTTGGGTGAAAATGCATTCAATATTTTGACCTTAGATCGTTTTACATTTTGGGGATCCATGTTAGCCATGCCATTCTTTGGTTTATTCATAAATCAACTTT
>JAHDCZ010000192.1 GCA_020629615.1 Saprospiraceae bacterium | reverse complement strand
AAGTCACAGTGTTTCCATGATTGCGGATCAAGCAAAACAACGTTACCTGAATCTTATAAAGCAACAACCGGATGTGATACACAATGTTCCCTTAAAACACATCGCTACCTATCTCGGCGTAACTGATACATCTCTTAGTCGTATTCGAAAAGAGCTATTAAAACAAAAATAATACAGATGTCTTACTTCACTCCACATGTTCCATCTTGGGTTTCAATCTTGTTTTTAATTGTCATTCCGATCCCTATTTTTTTGATTGCAGGTTTGGTAAAAAAGGGAAATCCAGGTAGCGGTAAGCGTAAGTCTTTATTTGTTTTGACCTTTTATATTGCTTACTTTTTTTATGTAGGATATGCTTGTTTTGAGGGATGGTTTGAAGAAATTGCTTTACCACCAGTTATACTCAAATATACGATGGTTCCGTTATTACTTTTTCTAATGGTTGTAGTTTATAATTTACCCATTACTAAAAGAACACTTAATCACCTTCAGCTATACCAGTTGGTCAGGATTCATTTGTTTAGATTGATTGGTTCGTTTTTTCTCATCTTAGGATTATACAAAGCATTGCCCTCCTCAATCGCCATTATAGCAGGTTGTGGTGATGTCATCACAGCGGTGAGCAGTATTTTTGTTGCAAAGGCTTTGGTACAAAAGAAGGAGTCCGCCAAAAAACTTTGTTGGGCATGGAATACTTTTGGTTTAGTGGATATCCTGGCAACTTCAGCTTCAGCCTTTATTTTAACTAAAATTTCGATTGAAACTGGTGCACAAGGAGTGGATGTCTTAGGACAATTTCCATTTTGTTTTATTCCAGCATTCGCACCTGCAACTATTATTTTTTTACATTTCTTAATATATCGTAAGCTATTGATGGAAAGACCTTAAGAGGATTGCTTTTAGATTTTGTCGAGATTTAATGCCTTTCTATATAGTAAGAACTAGAAAACTGTTTGTTCCGAAAAGATTTGGTTTGGCACCATGACTTATCAACTTATTATTATCCAAAAAATCGTTTGTTAACTTTAAATTCTCCAATTCAAAACAAACTCGACAAAATGCGAAAACTTTTTCATTATCTGTCCTTATTACTTTTTTCGATTTTTATTGGAAGTCAAATTACAGAGGGAGTTCTTCTTGTACCCTATTGGCAATCTTTGTCATCCAATGATTTCTATTCCTACTACCATCAATTTGGACCTTCCATTGGTAAATTTTATACCATCTTAACAATAATCGCTGCGCTAATTCCAATAGCCTTTTCGATCTATTTCAAACTGATCAATTCCAAATCTTTGAAATACGCTATGCTTTCTTCATTCTTTGCGGTGATGTTTGTCTCAACATTCTATATTTATTTTAAAGGAACCAATGAATTATTCTATCAGTCTAGTTTTTCCGATGCCGAACTAAAGAAAGAATTAGTTACTTGGAGTTATTGGCACTGGGGACGTATTATTATAGAATTCTTTTCACTCTATTTTCTAATTTTATCTTTGGATCGTTTTCAAAATAAACCTTTAGAATAATTTACAAGCTTCATTTTCATTTTTTCACTCACACGTGAAAGATCGAGAACACCCTTATTAGTGAACCAATTAAACACTGGCATCTGGATCACTTTATTGCTTTCTTGAACTGATCGCATAGACCATTGGAAGCTTATTCCCCATCTTTTCTATAATAAATTTTCGCTCCCCAATTGACTTTGTACCTTTAAAACATGGATAAGGAGAATAATCATATTCGTGAATTCCTTGAATCAATAATCCATGCTTAATCAGATTATTAGCTACCTCACTGATACTATGATTCCACATGACAAATTCAAGATCAATGTCTGCATCTTTCTGAGCATAGGTACCTGACTCGACTTCACAAATCGGTCCATCATTAAAATAATTATACTTGACTTCATTAAAATCATCATCAAACATCCAAACCACAGGATGGAATTCTACCATCAGAAATTCTCCAGATGGCTTCATAAATTGCGAAACTACCTTAGCCCAGCGATCAAGATCTGGCAACCATCCGATGGTCCCATAACTTGTAAAAACGAGATCAAATTTTTCATTCAAATGATTGGGTAAATCATAAATATCACAGCAAACAAATTGGGCTGAAGATTCCAATTCTTTAGAAAGATTCTGAGCAGTCTTTATTGCTTCATCAGAAATATCAACGCCAGTCGGATTGGCTCCTAATCGATCCAAAGAGATGGTGTCTTGACCAAAATGACACTGCAAGTGCAATATTGTTTTACCAGAAACATCGCCCATTAGATTCAACTCAATATCATTTAAGCTACTTTTCCCTTTCTTAAAATTTTCGTTATCGTAAAACTCAGAATCCAGATGAATCTTTACTTTTCGATTCCAAGAATTTCTGTTGATCTCTTTGTAATCCTTCATTAGTGTTGATTTCTAAAATATAAAGATAAAGCAAGCAACCGGGATATTCATTTCTTCGTATCTTTTCAAAAACTTAGATTTTTTTAAACCAAAATTTATGAACTGTTCGATTGTCACTACCAAATGGCTAAATGAAAACTTAGCTTCGCCCAACTTAATATTGCTGGATGTTAGACAAAAATCTAATAAAGCCAATCTACCTGCAGATCATTCCAATCAATGCATACCCGAGGCAAGAATGGTTAATTTAAAACAAGATTTTTCGAATATAAATAGCCCCTTCCCCAACACTATTCCATCACAAGAACTTTTTGCAGAATCTTGTCAAAAATTTGGAATAAAAAATTCGGATACCATTGTAGTATATGATAACATCGGCGTCTATCTCAGTCCACGTCTTTGGTGGTTATTCAAAATCATGGGACATCAAAAAGTGTATGTCCTTGATGGCGGTTTACCCGAATGGAAAAAACAAAATTTGCCCACCGAAACTATCAATTCTAAATCATACGAAGAATCAAATTACATCACCCAATTTCAACCCACGCTTCTAAGAAGCTTTGAAAACATCGAAGATAATCTATCTACTCTAGACGAACTTGTGGTCGACGCCCGTTCTTCCGACAGATTTCAATCCTTAGTACCAGAACCCCGTGAAGGATTGCGAGGTGGAAATATTCCTCATTCGATCAACATCCCTTTCAAGGAAGTTTTGAATGATGGAAAATTTAAATCACAAGAAGAACTAAAATCCATTTTTAAGGCCGTTAATGAAAAAAAAATACCCCTTGTCTTTTCATGTGGCTCTGGAATAACAGCCTGCGTACTATATCTTGCTCATGAAATCATTTCTTCAGATTCTAAAAGTGTTTTTGACGGTTCGTGGACCGAATGGGCAATGCGAAAACCAAAATCAATTTAAAATTTTTGAATACCAGATGATGAAAACATCAAATACCCTCCAAGTAGGAATAGCGCAAATCGCTCCAGTTTGGTTAAACAAAATAGCCACCCTTGAAAAAATAAAGGACTACATTATTCAAGCTGCGAATGAAAATTGTGAGTTAATTACATTCGGCGAAAGCCTAATCCCTGGCTACCCTTTTTGGCTCTCTATGACTCATGGTGCTGAATTTAATAGTCACATTCAAAAAGAAATCCATGCGCATTATATCCGTAATGCCGTCCAAA
>JAHDCZ010000047.1 GCA_020629615.1 Saprospiraceae bacterium | reverse complement strand
TCGCAGACGTAATACTAATATTCGCGGAAGCAGAACTAGCACACAAGCCACTCGTTGGACTAAACATCGCATTCACTGTTGGACCATCTATAGAAGGATCAATACTTGAAGGGGACCATGTTCCCGTCACTCCATTATCACTGGTCGTCGGTAAAGTGAACATCGCATCGGTAGTGCAATAACTTGTCGCAAAACTAAAACTGGGTACCGTCGCTGACGTAATACTAATATTCGCGGAAGCGGAACTAGCACACAAGCCACTCGTCGGGCTGAACATCGCATTCACCGTTGGACCATCTATAGAAGGATCAATACTTGAAGGAGACCATGTTCCCGTCACTCCATTATCACTGGTCGTCGGCAAAGTGAACATCGCATCGGTAGTGCAATAACTTGTCGCAAAACTAAAACTGGGTACCGTCGCAGACGCAATACTAATATTCGCGGAAGCGGAACTAGCACACAAGCCACTCGTCGGGCTGAACATCGCATTCACCGTTGGACCATCTATAGAAGGATCAATACTTGAAGGAGACCATGTTCCCGTCACTCCATTATCACTGGTCGTCGGTAAAGTGAACATCGCATCGGTAGTGCAATAACTTGTCGCAAAACTAAAACTCGGTACGGTCAAAGAATTCGTGGTGACATCAACAGTAGCGAATGCATTTGAACAAGGAGAAGCTCCAAGAACAGTGTAGGTATATAATCCAGCACCTGCCAAAGCAGGGCTCCAAGTACCACCCATGTCGGGAGAACCTATAAGTTCATCAAAAAGCATTTGTTCTGTGAGTGTTATATTCTCGCAGATGTTTAAAGCACCATTTCCTCCGGCATCCGGAGCATCTTCAATTGTTACTAATAACTGAAATGTATTTGCACAAACAGAAGCATCTGGAGTAAAATCATAAGTCCCTGAAGTCATATTATTAATCGTTGCAGGAGACCATGATCCCATAATTCCGTTAGTAGAAGTTAAAGGCAGTATATCTGTTGTACTTCCCGCACAATATAAATTGGTTATACTGAAAGTAGGATCTATTGGGGTGACAGGAGTACCCGAACAAGGAATACATTCTTGTGATGAATCACATGTTAATACAGAGCGCATATCATTTGTAGTACATGGATCGCCGTCATCACAAGGCATCATGGTAGTCGCACCCGAAGTTGTACAAGTTGGAACATCCTGATCGTAAGTATATTCGATACAGACTTCGTATTCAAGTACAATGTCTCCATCGGTGATTGCTGTCGGGGTTTTAGGGCAATTAATAGGATCAAAACCTGTTGACGGAACGATATCAATATTAATAACATCGTTTATGGTATAGTCAGGAAAAGAACAAGATTGCACCTCCATTGAATACACGCCTACGGTAGTTTGTCCCCCACCCCAATTATCACAACCTAGAGTTAATGTTTCTACGTCAAGCCAGCAAACGCCAGGTGGAGAAATCGAACAATTATTAGTCACGTTTCCAAAAATTGGTAATCCAGTACAGGGTCCAGCAATGGATTGAAGATCAATAGTAATGACTACAGAAGTGATCATCGGGTTGACTATCCCACAAGGTAATGTAGGTGGATGAAAATCATGTCCATATGCCTCATTCACAGGTGGTTCATTTTCATGAGCCCATCTATTTCTATCCGGGATAATGGAGGCCATAGTTTCTGTTTGGCACTCTGTTATCATATATTGGGCTTCAATAGAAGACCCAATCAGAGTGACAAATAAACATAGGAGTAACCTACACTTCATATTAGGAAGTTTGAATAAAAATGAATGAATAAGAAAAAATGGAGTGTTCAAAACATCGCTAATAAGCGAGTCTTGAACACTCTACGAATTGTATTATCTACCTCACTATTGTTTTACAATAGTTTTAATCACTGTCTTTGATCCCGAAGATACGTTCACATGGTATAACCCACTTGTCAATTCTGCAAGATCAATCAATGATGTATTCTGTCCTTCTTGGATTACAATCTTTTGACTTAAAACGATTTGCCCCACGGCATTAGAAATAGAAAGTACAGCTTGTTCGCTTACATCAGAATTCAAAATTATTGTAAGTGTATTTTGCACTGGGCTTGGATACACGGTCATGTCTGTTTCCATATTAGATTTTAGTCGAGCGGAGACGATGTTACTATAAACGTATTCTCCATCGATATCAACTTGTTTCAATCTGTAGTAGTTTGTTCCGAATTCTGCATCCCTATCTAAGTATTGATATTTTTGAATATCGTTGGTCGTTCCATAACCGGCGATGAAATCAACAAAAGAAAATAAACGTCCATCTGTTGATCGTTCTAATTCAAAGTAGTCGTTATTGATTTCTGAGAGCGTTTCCCATTCCAAAAGAATATTTTCTCCTCTCACTGTAGCTCTAAAATTATTTAGTTCGACAGGTAGTGGTGATTGTGCTTCTCCAACACCTGTCGCACCAGTACCACCTGAAAATGAGCTAATACCATCAAACTGGGCATAAAGTACTCCATTTTCCATCAATCCTCCGGTATTCACATCGGTAAGTTCAATCGCTGAACCAGTGACTACAGGTCCGGTCACATGTGTCGCTGGATCAAAATCCACTCCCACTGTTTTAAACCACTTGAATCCTTCGGGAGTACGACCATCCGCATTCATAGCATTGACAATTGTTGTTTGTTCTGCCATATCGTAAAAGAACTTAACATTTACTGGATCAACTAAAGCTGCACCCGGAGTTACATTCCAATATCTTCCCATCGTCCAAGTCGCCTCGGTTCCATCATCAACCATTTTTTCTGTTGCATCGACACTGATAGTAACTGTGGCACCCATTTTTGCTCCGGCATTGTTTCCAGCATTTGTGGGATCCCATTCAATCGCAAACAGATATTCCCCTGCATTGGCGGGATCTTCATAGTACGTCCATTGGGCATTATCACACGAAGTGACTAAAACTTTTGTGACAGGTACAGACATTGCGGGCAACATAACACTATTTGGAGCACCACCATGGAAATAGATATTGTCAAACCATATGTCTCCATCTCCTTCAATTTTCAATTGAGTTATATCTGTTAAATCAACAACAGCAGAATATGCTGATAGAGGAATATCGACACTCACCCACTGTCCCGAAACAATATCACCTGTTAAACTTTGAGCTACTTCTGCCGAAGAAGGCCACAATCCAGAAATTAAAAAGAAATTCAAGGTAGTTGCATTATTCGTCCAAAAATCAACATGAACATATTCATGTCCAGAAACATCTTGCGGTGTCCCTGCAAAATCGGTTCCTTGGTAGTTTAAGTTTAAATATCTTAAGGTATTATTTCCATCAACTGGAACGATAGTAGCATCCGTTGCTTGACCCCAATCGGGATCAAAATTGGTTCCAGCTAAATCTCCATAAACATCACTAAAAATTGAAGTAACCGAACAATCTTCATTTGAAGGATCAGGTGCTGCAACCTGAGGGCCAGGCACATTGCCTTCTGGATATTTTACATTATCAAAGTACAGATAGTTATCTTGAGCTCTAGCAAAATCAAAATCTGGAATAATAACCATTCGATCAAAAATGACACCATTCCCCGACTGAGATGAAAAATCAAACGTTAATTCCTCCCATTGATTAACTACTGTATTAGCCACTTTAACTTCTATGCTTGCCCCTCCTACTTGTTCGAATTTAAAGCCAACATCGCTAATGACTGGTTTATTAACCATCATAGTTAGGCTACTATTCGTCGCATCAAATGTAAACGCATCTATATCATCTGTATAGGTTAAAGCCCAAGGTTGACCCGCCAAAAGCGCTGTAAAATCAGCGGCAGTTGCCGAGTTGTTGATTCCTCCAGTAGAGGGGTTTGCTGGAAAAGTAACCGCTGGGTTAGAATCATTTTGATCAACTACCCAGGTAAATCCCTGCCCTAATCCTCCTGCTTCAAAATCCGCACAAAGACAAGTGGTACATGAAGATGGTGGTGTAAGGTTTCCACTAGGAATTTGAATGTTATCAAAATAAAGCGTGTTATCTTGTGCTCTTGCAAAATCAAAATCTGGAATAACTACAAGGCGATTGTAATTAATCCCATTTCCAATTTGACTTGAAAAATCAAAAGTCAATTCCTCCCATTGGTTTATGACAGTATTCGCTACCTGAATTTCTACATTCGTTGCAGAACCAGCGATTTCAAACTTCATACCCACATTACTAATGGTAGGCTTGTACACCATAATTTTTACGATGTTATTTGTCGCATCAAAAGTGAAGGGAGTAATATTGTCCGTAAAAGTAAGCGCCCATGGTTGGCCCGCCAATTCGGCAGTAAACTGAGCAACAGTAGCACTTGTGTTGATGCCACCACTAACTGGATTAGCAGGAAAGGTTAATGGCGGGTTTGATCCATTTTGATCCATAACCCATGTCCATCCAGCCCCTAAACCGCCAGCTTCAAAATCGACATTGTCATATTGTGCAAGTGCAAAATTGCAACATGCCAAAATCATTGTAAACAGTAATAGTAAATTTTTTCTCATAATTGATTTATTAAAATTCTCAGATAATTGTTGATTCATATTCTTGTAACAAATGATATAGCATTGCAAAACCATATCAGCGTTTTATATTTCAATAGATTCGTGCTGTATAATATTAATGACTAACAACTGTGCCTCTAGCAAAATAATATTTGTGAATGTATACATTATACCAATGTTTAAAACAAACCATCCACACTACTGTACTACTACATTGTAATATTCCAGTACTACTCTACAACATCAATTCGACTATTAGCCCAGAAAAAAGGTGTTGATATTAATTGCTTCATTCCTGAATAGTAAAGCTTTACGGTCGACTTGAAATTTTAAGTATCTTTAGAAATGGATGAAATGGGATTTTCTTTTCGGCTGAAAGCCAATGAATTAAGGATTCCGAGACTAAATTTCGAGATGCTCGCCAAAAACAATGATTAATTCTTTTCTTAAACCATCAAAGCTAAATGCGACTTGTAATTTATGAAGATTGCGAGCTTAAAAAACACTACTTTAGTCAGATAACAGTACTTCATCACTACTACATTGGTAGTAAATTAGGCTTAAGTAGCTCTATGAGCTTTAAATTCTTAGTTATATTGTTAGCATAACGAAACTAATGCTGATTTACCCCAGAAAAATATTGTTCCTTATTCTATTATTCTTAGCTGGTCATGTAATGCATGCCCAAAAAAATATTGGGCAGCCCTTTATTCATAATTTTACGAAGGAAGTCTCTAATAGTGGTTTAAGAAACTGGAAAATCTCTCAGGACAGTATTGGAATATTGTACTTTGCGAACGACGAAGGACTACTAAGTTTTGATGGTGCTAATTGGAAAATATATCAAGTTGAAAACAGAACTATTCTTCGATCAATTTTTATAGATGAAGAAAGAATCTATGCAGGATGTCAAGGTGATATTGGCTATTTTGAAGCTGATAGTACCGGAACTCTTTGTTATCATTCTTTGAAACACAAAATACCTTTCAAAGACAATCAATTTGCTGATGTATGGAAAATAAACAAATACCACGAGTTCATCATTTTCCGGACAACGGATAAAATATTGGCGTACAATGGTGATAAAATATCTATACATTGGATTCAACCCGATTTTTCTTTCTATTTAAATGAAAATCGAAAAATATACCTTAACCAACTAGAACTTCAATTTGACGATAATTCTTCAGGAGTCATACAAAAGATCTATTCCGAACCAAAATTCAGAAATAAATCCATACAAGGACTTTTAAATCAAGACAATCATGTTTTAGTCTTTACGAATGAAGGAAGTATTTACAAGTATCAAAATTCAACATTTGCGGAGTGGAAGACGCCGAATCAACAATTTCTTAAAGAAAACCGTATCCAATGTGTTGAAAGAATAGACAAAAGAAACATTGCCATCGGCACCTTATCTGGAGGTGTTTTAATTATTGATGATGAAGGCAACACAGTAAATCAAATAAATAGTCTAAATGGACTTTTAAACAATGAAATCATTGATCTTTATTTAGACAACTCTGGCAATTTATGGATAAGCCAAAGCAATGGAATCAGCTGTATTGAAACAAATTCACCTTACAGAACGATTAAACCGGACAACAAAAATATAAGTCCAGGATATGCCGTCAAAATCCACCAAGACAAGTTATTTCTAGGGACCTCCGTAGGGTTATATGCGAGCAAATTAAATAAAACTAGAACATCGGAAGGCACCTCTAATTTTAATATCATTCAAGGAACGAAAGGTCAAGTGTGGGCCTTAAATGAATTCAATGGAGAACTACTTTTAAGCCACCATGAAGGCGCATTTCGGGTAGAAGAAGGTAAAGCAATTAAAATTTCCAAAACTCAAGGATCATGGGGATTCATTCCTATAGATGATTCTCGAAAGATTCTTCTCGAGGGACACTATAAAGGACTGAACATTTATGAATTTTCAAATGGACATTGGACGTTCAAAAATGAGGTTCAAAACATGATTGATGAATCTTGTAGAATTTTGGCCAAAGACTCAAACGAAAATATTTGGGTGGCACACCCTTATCGAGGCGTGTATCGCATTGTACTTGATGAGCGCTTGAAATCAGTAAAAGAAATCAAGTTATATAATTCTAAAAATGGCTTTCCATCAAACTGGGTCCATGTTTTTGAGGTCAAAGGCGATGTAGTTTTCACTACAGAAAAAGGAGTCTACAGTTACAATGAAGAAAATGATAATTTTCAGCCGTCTTCTATTTGGGCTAGTATCATTGACTCTAGTAAACGAGTTCAAAGACTAGTGGAAGATGATCAAGGAAATATTTGGTCAGTCATTGACGACGACATAGGCCTTATTACTATTAATGACATCGGCTTTGAAAAAGTCGTCAACCAGAATGAATTACCTAAACTATCTGGAAAACTGGTTGGAGGATTTGAACACATTTATCCACATGATCGAGAAAATGTTTTCTTCCCTACTGAAACAGGCTTTATTCATTACAATCCTCAAAAATCCAATTCGGTAAAAGGAGATCTCCACTCACATATTCATGAAGTAAAACTCGGAGATTCAACAAGTATCTACGGAGGATATAAATCCGAGCGCTGGATGGAATCCAAATTCAAATACTACGAAAACGCATTTACCTTTAAATTTTCGGCAACAGAATATTCTGACTTTGATCAGATAGAATTTCAATATATCCTAGAAGGACTGGATGAAAAATGGTCTCCCTGGGTGAAAAAAAACTTCAAAGAATACACTGCGCTTCCTCATGGAGATTACCAATTCAAAATGAGAGCAAGAAATGCCTTAGGAAAAACAAGCGATACGGATTCTTATTCATTTAGCATCAGTCCTCCTTGGTATGCATCGCTTTTGGCCAAATTACTCTATTGCATTTTAGGTCTCATTTTATTGCTCAGTGCATTTTTGGTCCCATTTAAAAAATTCGAAAAAGAGAAATCCAATATTATTCAAGAAAAAGAAGAAGTACTCCAAGAAACCACCGAAGAATACCAAAAGATTGTTGCCGAAAATCAAGAACAAATATCTAAGCTTCAAGAAGATAAATTAAAAGCAGAAATACAGTTTAAAAATAAAGAGCTGGCTTCAACAACGATGCATTTGGTTCAAAAGGGCGGATTACTAAATAAGCTGAAGGATAATCTCACCGCACTACAAAACAAAACCACACAACCCGAAGTAAAAAAAGAAATTCGATCCACCCTAAGAATGCTTAATCAAAACTTACAGATTGATGAAGACTGGGAACAATTTGCCAATTACTTCGATCAAGTTCATGTGGATTTTCTGAAAAGACTTAAAGAAGAATATCCACAACTCACGCCAAAGGATCAAAAACTTTGTACCTACTTAAAAATGAATCTTTCTACAAAAGAGATTGTCCCCTTAATGAACATTTCTGTTAGAGGAGTAGAAGTCAGTCGTTATAGATTACGAAAAAAGCTTGGTTTAGACAGTAGCGTCAACCTTAATGATTTTATGATGAATTTTTAAAACCCATTATAGAATCGATTTAACCTTTAAAAAGGTAATTTTCCCAAATCCACATTTCCTCCAGATAGTATGATTCCAACTTTCTTCCCGGCAAAAAAGTTTCTTTCCCTTAGTACAGCAGCAAAGGGTACAGCGCTTGATGGCTCAATGACAATTTTTAATCGCTGGTAGATCAATTTCATCGCCTCTAATATATCTAGTTCTTCCACACAAATTAACCGCTCAACATACTTTTGAATAATCGGAAAATTTATATCGCCCAAGTTTGTTCGCAAACCATCAGCCATGGTATTGGTCGATTCATTTGATTCTATTTTGCCAGAGAGCAGTGAGCGATAGGCATCATCCACTTCCTTGGGTTCTGCGCCGATTACCTTACAAGCTTTTGAGAAAAAATTGGCGGCTAGGGCCGAACCAGCAACCAATCCCCCACCACCTACGGGCGTTAAAATATAGTCAAAGTTGTCATGATCTTCCAAAAGTTCTTTGGCCGCTGTTCCTTGGCCAAGAATGACATCCAAATTATTTGATGGATGCAAAAAAGCGGCCCCGGTTTTCTTGATAATTTGATCGGCTGTTTTTTGTCTTACTTCAATACTCGGAAAGCACTCCGTAATTTTACCACCATATCCTTTCACGGCATCCTTTTTTACTTGAGGTGCGTTTTCGGGCATGACTATATGAGCGGGGATTCCTATTTTTTGAGCGGCTAAGGATACTGCCTGAGCAAAATTTCCGGAGGAATGGGTCACGACACCCATGGCTCTTTGATCTTCTGATAAATTTAAAATCGCATTGGCGGCTCCTCTCATTTTAAACGCACCCATTTTTTGAAAATTTTCGCATTTAAAATATATTTCCGCGCCCGAAATCTCATTTAACAAGGAAGAAGTTAAGATCGGCGTACGATGGATATATGGCTTGATTTGTTGGTGTGCATGCTCAAGTAGTTCTTTATAATTCATGACTATTAATTTATCAAACAGCGGCAATTGCCTCTAATTCTATTAGGCATCCGTAGTGCAATTGAGTAGTTGGCACGACAACACGGACTGGCTTATGAGCACGAAAAAACTTAGCATATTCCACATTCACTTTATCCCACATTTCGATATCTGACAAGTAAATCCTTACCTGAATTATTCGATCAACAGAACTATTGGCAGCCTCAACGATTGTTTTTAATTTTTGGAGTACTAGGCTTGTTTGAGCTTCAATACTATTTGGGATACTGCGATCAGACAAGAGCGGAAGTTGACCAGCAATATAAAGCGTCCCGTTATGTTCAATACACATGGAATAATGCCCATTCGCCACAGGCATACGCGGATCATCAATAATTTTCATGCAGTAATTTTATAACTTTAAGATAGATAAAACCCCATTCTTTTCGTTCCATAAAAAATAACAATCTTCAAAATGAAACTTCATTTCAATATTTATGCAAACACCAATGATTTTTTGGAAGATAATTTGGCATGGCTTGAGAAAGAAGAAGCCATCAATAGTTTGATGATAGGATTGGTTGTTTCAATGAAGGATCGAACGTTGACGGATAAGGAATTTCTTATACAAGTAAAAAACGATGAAGAAATTGTTTTACTTTCCATACAATCAAATTACAATATTATCCTTGCAGGAGATCAGAATTTGCCGTTAGAAATAATCAAAGACTTCGCAATTTTCCTCAAAAATCAGGGTATAAAAGTCCCTGGAGTTTTAGGCTACAACAGCTTATCAAAACACTTTGAGATTGCATATTCGGCACTTTTTAAACTCCAGTATAAGATTAATTTTGAACAATGTATTTTGGAGTTGCGTGATGTTTTGCCTTACGGCGAATGTGAAGGTCGATTACGAATAGCAGACGAAAATGACAAAGATTTACTTAACTCCTGGATGTACGATTTTCAAATTGAAGCCCTAAATGATACCGATTCGGCGAAAGCCAAAAAAACAGTGGAAATCAAGTTAAAAAATTCTGAATTCTACTTATGGATTGTCAATAAAAAACCGGTATGCCTTACTGCCAAAGCAAGACCTACAAGAAATGGGATCACTATTAATTATGTTTATACACCAAAGGAATTCAGAGGCAGAGGATATGCTACAAATCTAGTTGGCCAAGTTAGTCGTATCCAACTCAATGAAGGGTTTAAATTTTGTACCCTGTTTACGGACAAAAGCAATCCAACATCAAACAAAATATACACTGGATTGGGATATGAATTTGTGGGACATTTTAGCGAGATTAATTTCTATTCTTAAAAAAGTAGAATAATTCTTGTACTAAACGCAACTATTTACGTCTTAATCCGCGTAAGAGCAATGTAAGGTGAAATCTACCAAGGACATAATGGAATTGATCCAAGGTCTTCGAGAAAACGACTCGATGTCTCAAAAGTTAATATTTCAAAAATATTACGGTTTTGTCATGTCCATCACCCTACGATATACGAGAGATAAGCAACAAGCAGAAGAGGTATTGAATGATTCATTTATGAAGATATTTTCTAAAATAAATCTGTTTAATCCTAAGGAATCTTTTGAGCCATGGTTGGCAAAAGTGGTTGTTAACACCAGTCTTGATTTTCTAAGAAAACAATCGAAAACACCCAGTTTTTTAGAACTTACACATCAAGAATTTAATACTGAAGAAGACCTGTCCAATTTTTCTCAATTGAACTGTGATCGCTTACTACAGCTAATACAAGAATTACCCCCTCAATATAAAGCTGTTTTTAACCTCTATGTGTTTGAAGGTTATAAACACAAAGAAATCGCTCAGCTACTTGATATTTCTGAAAGCACCTCAAAATCCAATTATAGTCGAGCCAAACAATCGATTAAAAAGAAAATTGGCTCCAAAAAAGAATTTCAACAACTCCAACTGCAATCCATATGAAAAATTTTGAAGAAAATATCAGACAAAAATATTCGGAAGTAGAAGTTCCGCAATTTTCAGAAGCTTCATGGGATCGATTCCAGTCGCATGTCGAAAAGAAAGAGAAAAAGTCGCAGAGAAGAGGATTACTTTGGCTATTTACCGCACTACTCTTGCTCCTTATATCTGCTTCAGCATGGTACACTAACCAAAAGGATAAAGGAGCTGAACTCTTCTTAGCATCTGAAACATATCAAAAAGATGATGTAAGAAAAATTCCTGCTAAAGAAATAGAACAAGAGGATCATACTCAATCTGTATCAAACAACGGCGCTTCTGACAAGAGAATAAGCGTACAAGCTTCGGTAACCGCTACCCAAAATAATACTAAAGCAAAAATCAACAAATCAGAAAGAACTAAGAATAACATCGACTACGTAACTACTCCTTCCAGTGAGAATTTAAAAAGGTTTACGAAGAATTTATCTACTCAAAATGTAACTGATGTTGAAATTTTGGAAAGAGCATCTACTACCAATCCCTCTATGGACCACGCCCGTTCACGTGAGAAGATTTTTTCTTCGACTTTACCGTCTTTAAATACGGTTTTGTCTAAAATAGACCATCAGAAGTTAGAAGTCAATTATACCTTGGAACCTATAAAGCCTGTGCGAACAAGCCATATAGAAAAAGGATTTAGTTATGGATTGGCAGGAAGTTACGGTTATCTTGACCATAAAGTGATTGAATCCAATAGACTTCATAACATCTCGAATACCTTGTATTTTAATTATGGCAAATATTTTCGTTTAAAAACAGATGTTGGGCTAGACAACATTCAATACGATACCAGAATATTTTCTCTCAATTTGGGCATTGAAGGTAGAGTAGCGGAATCCAGAAGCCTGAAATTCCAAAAAGTCGAAAATAATGTCAATAAAATCGAATTGGGGATCGGTGCCGATTTGATCAGTCCAAGTATTTTCAACACTGCAGTATTTGCTGGTCCAAGTTTGGTCTATGGTAGAGAAATTTCTCGTTCTCTGAGCTATCAATTTCAAGATGAAGAAAACAAGGCAATGGAAACTTTGCTTGAAAACAATTATGAACTACAAAAATTCCCTCTAAACCTTCGATATGATATCGGAATAAAGCACGTCGTTTCGCAAAAATATAGTGTACAAGCCATTTTTTCTAAGCTAAAACAGCTTAGAAAATCTGATTACGACATGCCAAACGAGACCACTTACGCATTGGGATTAGAAATAAAATTGTAGAACGCAACCTTTTTCTACTGAACTAACGTATTGACCGTGTAAGAATTAAAAACTTAAGAAATAAATCAAATCATGACCAAGTTAAAATTTACTTTTTCCATCTTTTGCTTCATCGCAGCAATTAGTATTTATTCCTGTAGAGAAGAAGCTTCTTCGACTTCCATTCCTGAAGTCAATATATACCTTACAGATGCTCCTGTGGATGCCGAAGAAGTTAATGTTGAAATTCTATCCATAGTTATCAAAGGCGAAGAGACCGACGAAATAGAATTAGGAACAATAAGTGGTATTTATAATTTATTAGATTTTCAAAACGATATTGACACCTTAATAGCAAGCGGTAATGTCACAAGCATCGAGCAAATTAAAGAGGTAAGAATGATTCTCGGAACTGAAAACAGCATTAAAATTGGGGGTGTCCTCTACCCCTTGACCATCCCTTCAGGATCAGAATCTGGATTGAAATTAAAAGTTAATCTTGACCTAGATGACTTAAACCTCGTCAATCTCTTAATTGATTTTGATGCTTGTGCTTCCGTTGTAGAAACAGGAAATGGTTCTTATCACCTAAAACCTGTTTTGAAATTAAAGAATAAGGATAATAATGAAGTGAATTTATCCTCTACCATTTTAGATTTCATAAGCGCAAATTATCCTAATGCAGAAATCGAAGACACCGATCTTGTGATGTACTGCATGGATAATTTGACGCAAGTGGAAATTAAAGAAGATGGGAACAAAACATTCTTATATTTTGATGCCAATGATCAAATGATCATGTCCTCTGTAAAAATTGAATCTTCAGATCTCAATACAGATGTTCTCAATACCATAGCAACTTCTTTTGTAAATGCTGAAGCTAAAGATGTACACGAAGTGACCTTATTGAATGGTGACCTAAATTATTGGATGGAGATTAAATCGGACGACAAAGAATCAGAAGTAATTTTTGATGCTACAGGTGGGATCATTTGTGAATTCAATATTGAAGAAGAAGAGGAAGAAGAAGAGGAAGAAGATTGGGATGATTTATCACAAGCCGTAATAGATTATATTCAATCTAACTATCCAGGGTACGAACTGGATGACATCGATGATTTCAATTTTTGTGGCGACCAATTGATCCATGTTGAAATCAAAGATAGCGATGGGAATAAAGTTAACTTGTTCTTCAATCAAGATGACTTTGTCATGACCAGCGAAGAAATTGAATATTCAGATATTCCAATGAGTGTTACTGATGGATTAGGAAGTTCTTATCCTGATTACGAATTAGAAGATGATGCCTATGTACTTAATACTTCTTCTGGAAATTCTCAATATTTATTGGAAGTAGAAACTGAAACCCAAAAATTAAAAGTGGTATTGGATGAAAATGGAAGCATCATATGTGAATTTGATATAGAAGAAAAAGAAGACAATGGTAATGATCCTACTCTTTCTCAAAGTGTTCTGGATTATATCAATGGCAACTACCCAGATGCGGAGATTGAAAAATCATCGTTCGTTGTTTTCTGTTTGGATACCTTGTTGAGTGTCAAAATGGAAGAAATGGATACGATAGATTTCATACTCTACTTTGATCAAATGGACAATTTTGTCATGTCTTCTGATCTAATCAACAAGAATGATGTCCCAGAAAATATCGATGCTGAAGTTGAATTGAACTATAGTGAATATAATTACAACGGAAGACAAGAAGTATTAACAGATTTAAATGGAAACATAAGTTATTGGTTGCATATGAGAGATGGAAACGAAGAAATGGAACTTCATCTTGATGCTCAAGGAGGTTTTATCTGTAGTTTTTAGATCATTATTATGAAGTAGTATTTTATAAAAAAGCCGCGTTTTATTCGCGGCTTTTTTATTTGTTCAAAACTCAAATTACTCAATCCAATAAATCTTAAACTCTTTATGCTCAATAATAATTTTCAATTTCGATTGGTACATTTCTAGAGAATGCCGTCTCAAAAGCAACGGTTGTATTTGTTCCTTCAATCCCATCAATCGGCTGAATCTTCTCGTAAATTACATCTCTCAAATGTCGGTTGTTCTTGGCGTATATTTTAACCATCAATGCATATCGACCAGCAATATTCACGCACTCCACAACCTCAGGTATCTTACTTATTTCGTCTTCCACTTTTTTGTGCAATTTGGAGTCCGTTAATATTATTTGTGTATATGCTGAAGTCTGGTATCCAAGTTTCCAGGTATCCAATTTAAAGGTTGCATTTTTCAGTATTCCTGACTCTTTTAACTTCTTTAATCGCTGATGGATCATTGTGTTGGATACCTTTAGACGTTTGGCTAAGTTAATATAAGTAATACGAGCATCTGAGGTCAACTCATTCATGATTCTAACATCTGTGGCATCCAATTTCATGCTGTATTTCTAGTTTAAAAGTCAGAGTTTATACTTCTGTAAGTTTTAAAAATCATATTGATTTTTTAGAATTAACTACAGAACAAATATAGATATTTTGACGCACTATACAACACAATAAAGTCATTTTGACCTTATATAACTCATTTTAGTGCATTTATTGATACTTACCCTTAATTTTGAGTCATAATCCATAATAAAACTAAAGCATATGAACATCGCAGCAATTTTATCCGTGAGTCTAATTCTCTTTTCTGTAATTGATATTATTGGATCACTACCTGTAATCATAAATATGAAACGTGAGGGAGTACAAATCAAACCAGCTCTTGCCACAGGATCAGCAGGCATCATTATGTTGGCCTTTTTATTCTTTGGTGCCACCATCCTTGGATTATTTGGTATTGAAGTCGCATCTTTTGCTTTGGCAGGAGGATTGATTATATTCTTTATTGGATTAGAGATGATCTTAGGTATTCGATTTTTTCGTAATGATCACGAAGATGGAGGTGAAGGCAGTATTGTACCAATTGCATTTCCACTACTTGCTGGAGCCGGAACGCTTACTACCATCATTTCATTGAAAGCCGAATTTGATAACATTAGTATTCTTACCGGAATCGTTATCAATTTGATCATCATTTTTATCATTCTGAAATCATCGGATTGGCTGACTAAAAAATTATCGCCTCAAGCGATTTCAAATCTAAGAAAGGTGTTTGGTATTCTGTTGATTGCTATTGCAATTCAAATGGTGCGTAATTACTTATAGTATTGTGTGGCCTAAAGTTTCTTTGTAAATTAAACTAATAAACTATAGGCCTTGACACAAGCAATAATAGACGTACCAAAGGATAGAATAGATCAAGTTTTAGAATTCATTTCGCTTTTAGCAATGATTGGCTTAGTTATTCTAAGTATCTACTTCTACAATCAGCTTCCTGAAGAAATCCCAAATCACTTCAACGTTCACGGAGAAGCCGACGGGTATGGTCACAAAGGAAGTATTTTTATGCTTCCGGTAATTGGATTGCTGATTTTAATCCTTTTCGGTACTATTGAAAAATATCCCCATACTTTTAATTACAGGAAAAAGATTACAAAAGAAAATGCTTTTACACAGTATAAACTCAGCCTTCGACTCTTGAGAAGTCTAAGAATGATTATTCATGTTGGTTTTTTAATTATGCTCTGGTTTCAAATCCAAATGGCAATTGGCAAATTAACACAAATGCCACGTTTTTTAGCCGTAGCTTTTGTATGCATAATTATCAGTACAATTGGAAACTATATTTATCGAGCAAATAAAACAAATTAACTTCCAAATTCTCTTTCGCGTAAAGCGAAAAAAAGGAAAATATCAAAACACATAATAATTTTCAATGAGTCCAACAAAATATTCAGCACGATTGATGACTGCCGAAGATATTCCCTTCGCTTTAGATTACTGGATGAATTCAACGGATGATTATTTGCGCAGTATGGGAGCTGATCCTTCCAAAATGCCAAGTCGTCAAGGTTTTGAAAAAATGCTCCAAGGACAATTAGATGTGCCCATGAAGGACAAAAAAGGTCTAGCCACAATATGGTTAGTGAACAACATGCCTGTAGGACACAATAATGTCAATCAAATAAATTTTGGAAAAGATGCTAAAATGCATCTTCATATTTGGAATCCAGAAAATCGTAAAAAAGGATGGGGTGTAGAATTACTCAGACATTCTATTCCGCATTTCTTTCAACATCTTCAATTAGAGAATTTATTGTGTGAACCATATGCCTTGAATCCCGCTCCCAATCGGATATTGACTAAGATGGGTTTTGAATTTATCAAGGAATACAATACCACTCCCGGAGCAATTAACTTCCAGCAAGATGTTCGTCAGTACAAATTAAGTCGGGACAAGTTTAAATCTGATCCACAATATCATCATCTTGGCAAGTAGATATTGTTTATTTAGGAAGGGAGTATATTATTTGACATAGAGAATGAATAAAAAAATATTTTGATAATTAATTTTATTGTCATTGATTCTCAATACTCTAGCTTCCAGCTTCCTTTGCCATAGTTATGGAACTCAAAAAGTTTTACCTTGAAAACAAGCAGCTACTACGGGTTTTAACGAACAGTCTTAAATCACTTCATAAATAAATTGCGAAAAGCCTATATTATTAACGAGAAGAGGTAAATTTATATAAGAACAATATCTAATATAACACTTATCGCAAAGAATATATTAGTCTGTCTTCAATCCAAAATCATTATGAAGAACTTAATCATTGCTGTTTTAAAATTTATAATTGACAAGGTTAAAAGGAATAGGTTCATCCAAAACGTTTTTGAATCTCCCTTTGATTTGAGCAAATTTGAAGACTTGGGAATTTACGAAGATTCATTTGGAAATAAACATTCTTTATATCAAGGGCTAAGAACTAAAATACGACCAGGGTGGGAAAGAATGTTGAATAATAAAAAACCGAACCTTACGAATGTAAATTTTGATCAATTAAGGTCCAATAGTTTTATCACCTTAGAAAAACTTGAGACTACCTTAAATTCTTATGGCAAAAGTATTGTAAATTCTGATATCCTAGAAATTGGTTGCCATTCCGGATCGGTTTCAATGGCAATGGCAGAAAAAGGAGCAAAAAAAGTTGTAGGTACAGAGTTCAATGGATATAAAGTGAGTTCGATTTCCGAAAAATCATCTCAAGACCAATCCAAATTGGTAGAAGTAGATGAATACTTAAAAAAAGTAAGAAAAGAACTTGCAAATAGATATTCTATAAAAAACGAATTAGATTTTATTGATGATGATATTTGCAATTCTTCTTTAAGTCCCGAATCATTTGATATCATATGCAGTTGGGAAGTCCTAGAACATCTCCACGATCCAGCTCAAGCATTCAAATCAATTTCCAAACTTCTTAAGAAAGGAGGAATATCCATTCATCATTACAATCCTTTTTTCTGCCTAAATGGGGGGCACAGCTTATGTACTCTAGATTTTTTATGGGGCCATGTAAGATTAAATGAAAGTGATTTTATCGATTACATTAAGAAAAAACGTCCAGATGAAATTGAAAAAGCTATTTCTTTCTACAAAAATGGTGTTAACAGAATGTCATTATCAGATTTAGATCGCATACTCAATAGCTCTGAAATGAATACCCTAGCTGTACTTCCATTTACAAAAGAACAACATTTACGTATGGTCTCTGAGGAAACTTTAAAGCAAACCAAAAATATTTACCCCAACACCACAATACAAGATTTAGTCGTGCCGGCCGTACTCGTCATTAGTCAAAAAATCTAAAAGAGATAAAACTATTATGTTTCTTTCATAAGTACTAATTCCGAAAATATCTTGAATAGTAAATCTTTTAACTCCTAATGCAAAGCACCCGGCGATGCGGCACCTCGTGGTATCCTGATGTCTTCTACCAAATCTTGAACATCTTGTGGCGGTGCTGCGGTTAAGCGACTCACAACAATTGCTACCATGAGATTTATCAGCATACCCACTACTCCGATACCTTCAGGTTTTATACCAAACCAATATCCCTCTGGCGTGCCTGGACCACCTAATTGTGGTTTGAAATACCAAATGTAGATTAAGGTGAAAAACACCCCAACAATCATCCCTGTAACAGCTCCTTGTTTATTCATTCTTTTATCAAAAATCCCTAAAATAATCGCAGGAAAAAAAGATGCCGCCGCCAAACCAAAAGCCAACGCTACGACTTGTGCGACGAACCCTGGTGGATTCAAGCCACATATCCCTGCACCAATTACCGCAACGGCAATCGATATTCTAGCCGCTAATAACTCACCTTTATCTGAGATGTTGGGCATTAGATTCTTTTTCAACAAGTCATGAGACACGGACGTTGCAATCACCAACAATAAACCTGCCGCAGTTGACAATGCCGCAGCCAGTCCACCCGCTATAACCAAAGCAATTACCCAAGCTGGCAAGTTGGCAATTTCTGGATTGGCTAGGACCATAATATCTCGATCAATAATCAATTCGTTTCTATCCTTATCGGCTACATATTGAATCAAACCATCCATATTTTTATCCTCAAATTTTATCAACTCAGAATCTTCCCATTGGTTAAACCAATTTGGCATTTCTGAATACGGTTTATTGCTCACCGTTTGAATTAAATTGGTTCTTGCGAAACTTGCCACAGCTGGAGCGGTAGTGTAAAGAATGGCAATAAATAATAAGGCATAGCCGGCAGATTTTCTAGCATCCCGAACTTTTGGGACAGTAAAAAAGCGAACGATAACATGAGGCAATCCGGCCGTACCGAACATCAAGGCTGCTGTGACGAAAAACATGTTTACGCGATCATTCATCCCACTTGAGGTATACTCTTCAAAACCAAGATCAACACTTAACATGTTTAGCTTATCTAATAAATAGGTGCCATCTGAGAGCGTCCCACCAAATCCTAATTGAGGAATCGGATTGCTTACCATTTGTAAGGAGATGAAAATCGCTGGAACAGTAAAAGCAAATATTAATACACAATACTGCGCCACTTGTGTATAAGTGATTCCTTTCATTCCACCTAATACCGCGTAGAAAAACACAATAGCAATCCCAATGATAATCCCCGTAGAAAAAGGTACTTCCAAAAATCTTGCAAAGGCTACTCCTACCCCTTTCATTTGTCCAACAACGTAGGTAAAAGAAACAAGAATTGCACAGAGCAGTGCTACCAATCTCGCCACTCTAGAATAGTAACGCTCGCCTATAAAGTCAGGCACCGTAAACTTCCCAAACTTTCTTAGATAAGGAGCAAGTAATAAGGCCAAAAGAACATATCCTCCTGTCCATCCCATCAAATATTGCGCGCCGCCAAATCCCATGAATGAAATTAACCCAGCCATAGATAAATAAGAAGCCGCAGACATCCAATCCGCAGCGGTAGCCAAACCGTTGGCTAAAGGTGAAACACCTCCTCCTGCCACATAAAATTCTTTGGTCGAACCCGCTCTAGCCCATACCGCAATACCGATATAAAGCACAAATGTTAATCCGACGATAACATAGGTCCATGTTTGAATATCCATATTTATGATTTACACGAATACAAAACTATTTCTCATCTACATCAAACTCAGCATCAAGCTTATTCATCAAACGCACGTAGACAAATATTAAAATCACAAACACATAGATCGCTCCTTGTTGGGCAAACCAAAATCCTAAAGGGAATCCACCAAGCTTAATATTATTTAAATAATCTGCGAGTAGAATTCCACAACCAAAAGACACAAAAAACCAGATAAATAGAAGAATCAATAAATATTTCAAATTTCTTTTCCAGTATTCCTTTAAGTTTTTTTTCGACATGCTTAGATTTTAAAACTACTGTAAATTAAAAAATCTAGGCATCGATTTTGAAAAATCATGATTAAGATTTCTCTAAAACCGATTTAGACAACACAATGAAAGATGCTCTATCCGAATTGGTTAAAACTATTTTTTAAATACTCCAATACTTCATTTTTATAACTTTCTCCTATCGGAATTTCTTTATCTTCAATTTCAACATCATGCTTACTATAGGCGGTCACTTTATCAAAGTTGACGATAAAAGATCGGTGGACCCTTAAGAATTTTTCGTTCAACAAATCTTGAAAATGGGAAATACTGTATTTAATGGTGTGCGTTTTATCCTCTTCATAAATCTTGATATAGTCTTTTAAACTTTCGATGTATAAAACATTACTTAAGATCAATTTGACTTGTTTACGATTCTTTCTTATAAAAACGAAATCCTCATTGTTTTGATCAATTTTTATCGGAGCTGACGGTACGACATTATCTTTGGCTTGAAGCTTTAAAAATTTTTCTGTGGCTCTGAATATTCTTTCAAAAGTGATCGGTTTCAACAAATAATCAACGGCATTTAAATCAAATCCATCGATTGCATATTCGCGATAAGCGGTGGTGAAGATAACCTGAGGTCTTTCTACCAAATTTTTAAAAAAATCTGTTCCTTTTAACATTGGCATTTCGATATCCAAAAACAACAAATCAATTTTTCGATCTTGTAAAACCCTACTTGCCTCAATCGCACTTGCACAGGATGCGACCACCTCAAATTTATCCAACAATGACAAATGTCGCTCAATTAATTCTCGAGCCAATTCTTCATCATCAACAATCATACAGCGATAAGTCATAGCGTATTAATTTTTAATTCCACCCTATAATTTGTTCGTGACTGATCAATTGTCAATTGATATTTATTTGGATAAATGAGTTCCAATTGTTTTTCAACATTCAATAAACCAATAGGTTTTTTATCATCTTCTTTTAAAGAAATGTTTTCTGGAATAGTATTCCTGATATTAAAAATAACTTCGTGGTTTCTGTTATTAATCTCAATCTTCAATTCCGCAACACCTAACTCTTGACATCAATACTTCGCTTCTATTTCTAGAAACTTTGAAAATAATTGGCTAACATCTAATAATACAATGAACTTACGATTCACGGACATCATAGACAATCAATTTAATTTTGAAGATGTTGGCTCAAGGCCGAATGTCTATTTCTATTCCAACAATAGAATCCCTATTAAAAAATGGTTCAACACCGAACTCTCATTTTACTATTTAGGAGATAACGACGAAGGATTGTATAAAAGGAAAAGTTCTTGGAACGTAACCATGGGAATAAGTAAAAACTTCCTGGATAACGCTTTGAAATGCCAAGTGATCTGGAATGATATATTTCATTCGGTACGTGCGGCTGGTGATTATAGTATTGGCGAGACCGATATATACTTTGCACGAAAATGGAATACAAATTTCATTCGATTCTCAATGGCTTATAGTTTTGGGAAATTGACGAAAAACAAATTTCAAAACAAAGCGATTGGAATTCAAGAAAATGACAGAGCACGATAAATTAGAAACGTACAATAAAAGCTTACAAAATAAATTATATAATACTAAATTTTATATTCTTTCATTGACAATGTAATTCGAGAAAAAACAATGGTACATAAAGATGTGTTTAAGTTTTTATAAACTGATTCCACAATTTTCATTCTAATAATTTTAGCAAATGATTCAATCCTGGATCAAGATTAAAAAAACTATAATGAAAAGAATATTCACGATTTTATTAATACTAAGTATCGCATTTAGTATGAAATCACAAGATTTAGTAAACACATGTTGGGAAACCGTGTCTGATGGAGATATTGTTTCTTTTTACTTCAAGGATTCAACATTTAATTATTTTGAAGGTACAGACACTTTAGCCCTTGCAACATATACATCTTCTTTGGACACCTTTAGAATAATTGACCTTGTTGGTATGAGTTGTGACTCAACGGGTACTTATTCCTTTTCGATAGAGAACGGGCAATTGGATTTTACGCCCATTGAGGATCAATGTGCATCTCGCGTAGCATTTCTTGACAGTCGCATCTTTTACACATGTGGAACACTTACTAGCGTAGAAGAAATATCTGAAGATGCAATCCAAATATTCCCAAACCCTACAGAAGATCTCTTTGTAATTGAAACAGAAATTTCGTTTGACGAAATCCAGTTAGTCAATCAAATAGGGCAAATAATTAAAATTGTCAGGGATAAAAAAACGCTTAGTCTCTCCGAATTCGCTGGTAATTTATTTTTCATTAGATGCATAATCGGAGATAGAATCATTACAAAGAAAGTCTTGAAAAAATAAAGTCTTAAATGTTATCATTAAGCAAAAAGAGTCGTCACTTTTTCAAGTGATGACTCTTTATATATTCCCATTCTTCCGAACATTATACAATCAAGTTCTTAATCGTACTTCCCATAAACAGATGCTACAAACTCACCATTTAAAAATTCTAGAGTAGGCAATTGGCTTTGTAAAATCACACCTTTAAGATTACCTTTCAATAACATCATTGCTGCTT
>JAHDCZ010000191.1 GCA_020629615.1 Saprospiraceae bacterium | reverse complement strand
ACCAAGCTGCCATCAACCATATGCACTCTCTTTTGACCTCGCCCACTATTTCAAAACTACCAGAGGGGAAATAGTGATTCTCTCTTTTTTCTTTTAAGTAGTCGGACGGTTTTTAAATGAATCACCCCGAGACAAGCCTCGAGGTATCCCGAAAGTACCTCAGGAAGCGGTAAAAGATGGAGGAAGAGCGGCGGGGAAAGCCGTCAAAGCATTTGAAAAAGAAACCCAACAAAAAGTCGTTACCGACAAGAATTTCAAAGATCCGATTGCCGCAGCCAAGAAAAACAAGAAACTGAAAGCGTGAATTCTTTTTCAACCAATCAAATCTATTTTAATTTCACATTTTATAACGTTATAAAATGGCAAAATTACTCCTTGTTGTCCAAAAAGAATTCCTCTAGTATGACGTGAAGCATATCCGATGGACGAACCCCATTTTTCATAGCATGAAACTTGAGCTTGAACTTGTGCTCCTCCGTAATCGAGGTCGTATAAGGCACTCGCTTCACTTGCAATGGTTTTCTTCCACGATTGGATTTTGAGACCGATATTTCTGTGTTCCTATCCGTTAATTTAGCTACTTGCTTATTGACATCTTGAGCAGATGGCAATTCTTCAGCGGTACCAAATAACGCACCGTAATTTCTACTTTTCCTATTCTTGGCCATTACTTAGGATTTTTAATAATTCATTAATCCAAACCACAAAATTGACTTGGTCATTTGATACAGCATTTTCCTCATATAAAGAATCAACTGTATTTACATCGCTAAAAAGCGTGTATAAGCCGAGATTATTCCTCATAAATGGAACATTCGCAAACTGCTTTATTTGATTAATCTCACCCGACAAATAACGATTATTTCTAGAGCGTTCCCGAAACATATTAATAAAACCTATTATCCTTAATGGCCGTTTACTCTCTGCCCGTTGGTCTCTTATCTTTAGTACAAATCGCAAATAATCTAGTGTAGCGTCTAAAGAATAATTCCCACTTGTGAATGGCAAGAAAAGATAGTCCGCATACAAAAGCACCTTACTGATTTCTTGCTGCTCTGCCGGCAAATCACTGTCTAACTTCCCAGGAACATCTACAAATATTAAATCATTGAGTTTATCCAATTCGTGGATACGCTCTTGAAGCGTTCTGACATTGTAATTATACACATCGAAAGGAATGACACCTGAAAACTCCTCCAAATCCATCAAACGTGCTTTAACGATACTCTTCTGGTGGTCGGTATCGATTATGCTCAGTTTGAGATTGAAGGGACTCTGCGCTAGAGCAGCTGCCGTCATAACGGTGCATGTCGTTTTTCCTACACCTCCTTTTTGATTTCCAAAAACAATAATTTTACTCATATTTGTTTTATAATTTCATCCGTCAAATTTAATTTTACACTTTAAAAAATCAAAATTTTATAAATTCTAAAATCCCAAAATTTCTGATTGCAATATTTTGCAGTGACAATTGATTATGGAGCATGTTGATATTTAGTCGGGGAAATACGGGTGGATATGCTCCATAGAACACCTATTCGGTGTAGCAATAACTCTTTTTTGCCGATTCAATGCCAAACGTTGCAATCAGCAAAAATTAAAGCTGTTCTTAATTCTATCTATATTTGTAGACTCCTAATTGACATTTAAAAAGAAATGAACATGAAAAATTTGTGCGCTCTTAGCCTTGGTATGCTGATTATATTCCTTTCTTACTCTTGCGAGACCAAACCTAAAGATCCCGTTTCTCAAGCCGATATAGAAAGTCTAAAAAACGAAATTGAAGCTTATAAAAAAGATCAACTGGTCAAAGACTGGATGGTATTGATCGACATAGCCCAAGCAATTAGAAATAGGACTCAAGAGATTGGAGCGGAAGACGCCAACAGCAATGAATACAAAGAAGCCTTGGACGCCTTCACAACACTCAAGAAAGCGGATTCAAAAATGACAAACTGGGCAGGGGACTATGATGTAAATGTACTAAAACCAGGGAGTAGCCCTACTAACGATTACCTGAAAAAAATGCTAAAAGAACTAAAAGGTATCGATCAAGATATAGACGATGCTGTCTCTAAAGGAAAAAAATATCTTGATACAAATGGGCTTCCAATTCCAGATACGTTTAAAGCCCCCGAGATAGACGAGGACAAAGAGCCTGACTTCAGAATCACCAGAAAGGTTGGTAATAATTAAATTTTTAATTTTATAACGTTGTAAAATGAAAAATTTAATTAAAAGCAATACATATATTATGTTCTTTAATGCAGATTAGCCCCTACAACAAGCTATAAAGGCGTTTAAACATGAAAAACCAAACTTTCTATTAATATACAAACTGCTAAATATTTCTGCCTTATAGATGATTTTATAAAATTATAACGTTATAAAATCATAAAATGGATTTATTGTTATACTCTTCTGCTGTCATCTCCTTGGCCTGCTCTCTGTTATCTCGTTCGTTGACAGACATCATCTTCTTAAGCTCAACGACCTCTTCCAATAATTTAGAATGTACTTGGTCTTCTGTAAGATACCCCTTGCGCCACCAGCTCACGAAAGTTGCAGGTTTGTTATTCGACTTTGTTTTAGATAAAAAATGTTTCCAGAGCCTCTTAACATATAAATCCTCATAGCCGATGAGAGGGCTATAATTGAATTTTTTGTGCGGAAACAAATCTTGTAATACAAATTTCTCCCCCACTCCTTTTTGCACAAGCATCTGATAAGCGATAAATCGTGCTCTGGGCAAACTCGACTCCAAGTTTCCCCCTGGGTTCCATTTATCTTCTATTTGTTCCAAAATCCCTTCAGGAAGCGTCTCGGTAGGTATATTGTTTTTAATCTTGAACCTCAGGCTCACTACCCGTTTCCCTACTTTTACGGCTGGCTCGTAATCAAAGGAAATATCCGTGTATTTTTCAATCTCTTTCTTGGCGGACTGGATAACATAGCGTTTGAAATCATAGTACTTATCATACTGCTTATCGAGCCCTAGGAAAAATTTAATCTCCTCTACTTTCAACAGACATTCCCCTTTGAATTGATGCCGTTTCAAAACCTCGTACAAACGGATGGCATTAGAACTTAAATAAATGATATTCTTTAAGTTATATTTAGTAAAATGCTCCCGTAACTGCAACAAATACCCTCTCAATTTTTCTGAAAGGCTAAATGTAAACTCATCTGTATCCTTGTTGTGTTCCATATACTGAAACCAGACGCTCTTCCCAACTACACTTCCGTGCTCATAGATGATGGGCATATCATTAAGCTTGTCCATCAAACGAAAAACTTCTGACCGATTCGCTATTCTCCTCTTCCCATCAAAATTGATGATACGCTCTATTTCCGAATAACTCATACTGTATTCCTTAAAAGTGGTATCTCCTTGGGAAATCTGAGAAATCAGGTAAAGAATAAAAAATTGCTCGCGACTATTTAATTTATAGCTGGCTTCTATTAGTTTGTTATGCTTGAAAATTGGCTTCATCCAATAAAATCATAAGGTTAATGTAGAGGCATTTTATGTGCCCTGTTTCCTATAGGGTGTAAACAAACCACAAAAAACGGAAAGAAATAAAAGTTCATTCCGCTTTTAACGCCTTAAAAGTCCAAAAATGATGTAACCTTCCGCTTTTCTTGATGTAACCTTCCGCTTTTGTGAAATATCGAGGACAAAAACCTTGATGTAACCTTCCGCTTTTCTTGATGTAACCTTCCGCTTTTGTGATGTAACCTT
>JAHDCZ010000190.1 GCA_020629615.1 Saprospiraceae bacterium | reverse complement strand
GATATTGGGTTTTAATATTTTCCAGAAAAGAGTCTTTCTCGGCTTTTTCAACTGGATTAACATTCATTGCAGTATGATATGTCCGAATATATTTATCACTCCACAAAACAATTTCCATAATCATGGGAGCCAATTCAATCCCTTTGTCCGTTAATATATAGATGTTTTCCTTTCGATTACCTTTTAATTTGGTCTTGAAAATGACTTCTAAATTCTCTAGCAGCTTTAGTCGAGCGGATAAAAGATTGGAAGCCATTTTTTCCTCTGAAGACATGAAATCTTTAAAGGTCTTTTTATGATTCATTAACATATCTCGAACAATAAGTAAAGACCATTTATCACCAATGAGATCTAGGGCCGAGGCAATAAGACAAGTCGAACGAAATTTTCTCTTCATTTACACAGTAATTATTACTTTAAAATATAAAGTAATATTATTTTTACTTTATAAAGTAAAGTTAAAATAATTATGCTCGCAGGACACTACGCCACCGCTTTAATTGCTTACCAAAAATATCCTAAAGCCTCTTTGCTTTATTTTTTAATCGCTTCGCAACTTCAGGATCTTTTATGGTTTGTGTTTCACTTTATGGGATTAGAAAAAACAGGACCCAGTGATGTTTTTGATGCTACTTTGAGTAACATGGTCGTCAATATGCTATACAGCCACGATTTGATTCCTCTATTGGCTTGGCTTCTCATCATTTTTGTTTTAGGAAAACTTTTGTTTAAAGATTCGAAGATTGGATTAGTCGGTTCAGCTCTTGTACTAGGTCATTTTGCGCTCGATTTTATTTCTGGTCATCCTCATCATATTTTCGGAATAGACAGCCAAAGTGTAGGACTCGGGTTATATGCATCCAATGTGTTCCTTGCGATAGGAATAGAGGCTATCTCAATTGTTCTCTTACTTTGGTATTTTTTCTCGCAAGAAAAATCAAATGGTATCCAACGCAGTCAAAGTAATACATTGAGCATTATTGGCCTTTTTGTGTTTGGGATCGTTTTCATGTTAAGCATTGCGACCACCTCCTTTAGAGAATTATTCAACATTCCAGAATTTGATTTAGGGTTTAACACCAATGTCCCTACTCTAGTTATGACCTACCTAGCCATGATTTTTTATTTGAATCACTTTGTTCCAAAATACAAACAAACCAAAAACTAGTTATTTTCCAATCAAATAATCCATTTCTACTTCCAACAACTTGGCCGAAGTTCGAGCGATATAATATTGCGATTGCGCATTCAACAGATTCAATTGTGCTTGACGAAATTCGACGGAACTCTGCTGACCGTTTTCGTATAACGATTTGACCAATTCAAAATTAACTCGGTTGGTTTGTATGTTTCTCTTCTCGATTTCTAAGCTTAGGAGATTATTTTGATAAGTGTTCCATAAACGATTCAATTGCGTAAACAATTCATTCTCTTTAGTCCTTAATTGAATCAGGGCATTTTCTTGATCGATAATGGCCAATTGTTCTTGCACTTTACGCTGACCACCATCTAGGATGTTCCAACTTGCATTTAATCCAAGGTTTAGGCCGTTATTTCTATTTAAGTTGATTTGAGAGTTGGAATCATACTTTTGATAATTAAGATTATAGCCACCCGTTGCAGAAATTTGCGGAGCATTGAGCTTATTGGCTAATGCTAAATCGTACTTTACTAACTCAATATTCTTTTGCAATGCAATCAACTCTTTATTAGAGGATTCCATTTTAGACTGCAATTCGGAGACATCCGCCAAACGATACATCAGCGTGAAAGAAGTGTCTATTTGATAATCAGTATCTCGTCGTAAGGTCAATTGATTCAACTGCCATTTAAGATTTAGAATATCATTTTCAATCGAAATCAAATTTAAACTATCTCTTGATATATCGACCTCTGCATTCAAAACATCAACTTTGTTTTGCTTACCATATTGATACCTAGTCTTCGCTCGACTAAATCGTTCTCGCGATATCTCCAAGGACTCCTCCAAAATGGTAATATTATACATCGCTTGAGCAATAGTATAGTACACCTGTGATGCATTGAAACTTATCAATTGATTGATGTTGTCCAACTGCAAATTGGCAAAATCCAAATTGCGTGCATTCTTCTCATTTCTTAATTTTCGTTGTCCTCCATCAAATAATAAGTATGACGAAGAAATACCCAAATTGGCATTTCCGGACTGTATGTTTTGAAGATCTAAATCGGGAAAGTTAAAATTATATACTTGCTTAATCCCATTTAAGGAGTACCCTACACCACCATTCAAATTTAAGTTTGGAAGATACCCTCGGTTGTACTTAGAAGTCAATACTTCAGCCGTAGCTATATTTTGTCTAGCGGCCTTTAGATCATAGTTATTTTCCTTCACCGCCAGCAGTACTTCCTCAATTGTCCAGACCGATTGAGCATTCGTGGAAACACAAAAAAGCAACAAACAAAATACACTAATTTTAGACTTAGAAACTCTATTCATAATCAAATTCTTTTAAGTGTTCGCGTTCTTGAAACGCCCCTTCTAATTCATGACGTTGAGGTCGCTTACCATTGTAGAACCAAGACCAGAGGTATTTAATATCATTACTCAGATACAACATCAGAGGCAAAAGATACAAAGTCAAAAAAGTCGCAATACCTATACCATAAGCAATCGAAATCGCCATAGGTATCAAAAACTGCGCTTGAAAACTAGTTTCAAAAATCAAAGGAGCCAATCCTGCAATGGTGGTGACAGAAGTCAAAAAGATCGCTCTAAATCGTGAAAGTCCCGCGGTATATATCGCTTTCTGAAAAGAATATCCATCCTTTATAAATTGATTGTATTTGACGATGAGCACTAGCCCATCATTCACCATAATCCCAATCAAAGCAATGATCCCCAAGAAGGATAAAATGTTGATTGGAAAATTATGAATTTCATGTCCCCAGCCGACACCAATCAAACTAAATGGCACCATCAATAAAATCAATAGCGGTTGTATATATGATCTGAAGGTAAACGCAATGACCGCATAGATTAACATCAAAATTATAGGTGCTACGGCTTTCGCCGAAACTTGAAACTTACCAGCTTCTCGATTCTGACCTTCATACAAAGGAGAGACCGATGGATACTTTGTCAATAGCGTAGGCATAAAATCCGTCTTTAAGCTGGCCAAAATATCTGGAGCACTATCCTTGTTGTCCACCAAATCAGCAGAGACCTCAATCTCTCGACGACCATTCAAATGATTGATGGCCACTTCTCCACGAGCAATATCATAAGTGGCGATCTCACTTAATGGAACACGAGTCCCGTTGGGTGCTAAGACTTCCATGTTGTCCAAATCACTGATACTATTTCTACCCTCACTCTCGAATCGAACATAAACACGAACTTCATCTCTCCCTCTTTGAAACCGTTGTGCTTGACGTCCAAAGAAACCCGAACGCACCTGAGCAATCAATCCTTCTAAAGTGAATCCCAACATGTAGGCATTGGGTTTTAATTTTAATTTCACTTCTTTAATACCAAGGGGATCATTATCACTAATATCTTTGAGTTGAGATAAGGAAGCCAACTTTTCTTTTAATTCTAGCTTGGCAGATTTTAATTCTTCAATATTATTTCCTGTCAAAGAAATCGCAACTGGGCGACCGCCAAAATTGGTATTGGCTCCGAAGGTCAAGCGCTCCACTCCTGGCACAAAACCAACACGCTCTCGAATATTATTAGAAATTTCATTGGCCGATAGATCTC
>JAHDCZ010000189.1 GCA_020629615.1 Saprospiraceae bacterium | reverse complement strand
TTGATGATCATCAGCTATTCGCTCGTGCACTTTCTTCGATTGTTAATTCCTTCAGCGAATTTGAAGTCCATTCTATTATTCCAGACGGCACAAAAGTAGTAGAACGATTTTCGAAGACCAGTTCTAAACCTGAAATCATTATTCTTGACGTAAGGATGCCTCAGATGAGTGGAATCGAAACTATGAAATGGCTGAATACGGAATGTCCCGAAGTGAAGGTATTGGCTCTTTCTATGGAAAATGAAGAACATACTATTTTATCAATGATACGTTCTGGTGCAAGAGGATATATTTTAAAAGATGCTCATCCAGATGATTTAAAAAGAGCTTTGAAAGAAATTAGAGATAGAGGATTTTATCATTCCGATTTGACGAATAATGTTCTGCTGGATTCCTTTCGTAGTCCTCATGCTTCAAACAAACCAAATATTTCCGAAAGAGAAATGGAATTCATAAAACTTGCTTGTTCAGAATTAACATACAAAGAAATTGCGGCTAAAATGTTTCTTAGCCCCAAGACAATTGATGGCTATAGAGATTCCTTGTTTCGAAAATTAAATGTCAAAAGCAGAACAGGCATGGTCATTCAAGCCATAAAAATGAAATGGGTTGAAATTGATGACTTGTGTCAAAACAATTAAATATATTTGAGTTCAAAGAAATCCATTATAGATGAACTTTAGCCCCGTCATCTTTGCCATTCCGTTCTTTATGTTGCTCATGATTATTGAGTTGGCCTACGAATCCATGACAAAAAAACATACCTACCGATTGAATGACGCAATTACCAATATTAATTTGGGTACGATGCAACAGGTGATTGGATTGTTCATGAAGGTTTTACAAATTGGGATTTATACCAGTATTTTTGAACTGTTTCGTGTGACAACCATCCCGGTCAATTGGTATAGCTTTTTTGTGTTGTTTATCTTATACGATCTTTGCTATTATTGGGCGCATCGTATGTCGCATGAGATTAGTTTATTTTGGGGCGGACATGTGGTTCATCATCAAAGCGAGGATTATAATTTATCTGTGGCTTTACGCCAAAGTTCTACGCAGTTCTTATGGTCGATTCCCTTTTATTTACCTTTGGCTTTTATAGGATTTGATCCGATGCAAATGGTATTTGTCGGTGGCTTTAATCTAATTTACCAGTTTTGGATTCATACTGAGCATATCGATAAATTGCCAAAATGGTTTGAAGCAGTCATGAATACACCCTCGCATCATCGGGCTCATCATGGTAGAAATCCCGAGTATATTGATACCAATTATGCTGGGGTATTTATTATATGGGATAAAATATTTGGGACTTTCGTCGAAGAAAAACGAAAACCTGTTTATGGAATAACTGATCCAGTCAATAGTTGGAATCCGCTTTACGCGAATGTGTCTCATTATTTGGAAATAGGACGCTATTTAAAAAGAGCTTCCTCATTCGGCGAAAGCCTGCAAATCGTTTTTGGAAGACCTGGACAATGGCCCGAACGATTGCAAGTCAAGAAAGAAGCCATTGACCTTTACGAGGTCAAAAAGTACAATGCGGACGTTGAACAATTAAAAATGAAGCTGTATATTTTTGTACAGTTTTTAGTCATTCTTGGCATTAATTCTCTATTTCTTTTCCAATACAACCAATTGAATACTTTCGAATTACTCAGTTCGACAATTTGGATTATTTTATCCTTGATGATTTTCGGTTTTTATTTTGAATGGAAATCGAAATGGATGTTTTTTGTTGAAGCGATTAGACTCTCTTGGATCCCATTTATTGGATCTTACTTATTGGGACCTAATAGATATGTTTTAGTTGTTGGTCTCTTGATTTCTATTTTGTCTTATTTTTTCTTTTTTATTCTAAATTCCTACAATAGGAAATAATCTTCTTATTATCATTAAATTTCTAACTGCGTTTTGGTTGTGATAACTATCTTGTCCTTTCTATTGTTATAACAAACTAGGAAAGAATTCTATCAAGTATATCACTGTCATATTACCCCTAGCATTACCCAAGAATTATATCTATGAGGTACCTGAAACTTTGCAATATAAAATTGCTTTTGGTTTACGAGTAGAAGTGCCATTGCGTAACAAATTATACGCTGGATTGGTGGTTGAAATTCATGAAGATATTGATCTCAATTACAAAACCCGAAAAGTGGTTTCGGTTCTTGACAAATATCCTGTTATATCTCCAGAACAGTACAAGTTATGGCAGTGGATGAGTATATATTATGGCGCCACCATGGGGGATGTGATGAATGTTGCGCTTCCTTCAGGTTTGAAATTAAGCTCAGAAACAAAGATTGTCGCTTCTCCGATTTTTGATGAAAATTATGATGGGCTGAACGATGAGGAATACATGATCGCCGAGGCGGTTTCCATTCAAAACGAATTGACCATTGATGAGATCAGAAAGATCCTCGACAAGAAAACAGTTTACCCAATTATCAAATCTTTGCTCGATCATGGCGTCGTGTATGTAAAAGAGGAATTGAAGCAAGCCTATAAAGTTAAGAAACAAGGGTTTGTGAAATTTACTCCGTACTATCAAGAGGATAAAGATCGAGTGGCAGAGGCGTTTGATTTGGTGACTCGATCTGACAAGCAAACCAAAGCATTACTGGCGATGGTCAAGTTGTCTGTTCATGAATCTGAGTTTTCGCGTAAAGCGGTTACAGAATTAAGTGGAGCAGATCTTGCTTCTTACCGAGCTATGGAAAAGAAAGGGATAGTCGAGCTGTATGAAAAGGAAGTAAGTCGACTTGATAAATACTATGCTGAGGAGGAAAAAGTCTTGCCACCAATGAGTGAGGCACAAAAAGAAGCACATCAAGAAATTAAAGAACAATTTAAAACGCATAATCAAATACTACTCCATGGTGTAACAGGCAGTGGAAAAACGCGGGTGTATATTGAATTGATCAAAGAATGCCTTGAAGCAGGAAAACAAGTTTTATATCTTCTTCCAGAAATTGCACTCACCACGCAGATCGTCGGTAGACTAAGTACAGTCTTTGGCAATAATATTGGTTTATATCACAGCAAACTCAATAACCACCAAAGGGTAGAATTGTGGAAGTCATGCATGGAAGGAAAACCGATAATTTTAGGAGCGCGGTCGAGTTTGTTTTTGCCATTCAAAAATCTCGACTTAATCATTATAGATGAAGAACATGATCCCTCGTTTAAACAAACCGACCCCAGTCCCCGATACAATGGAAGGGATACCGCCGTCTATTTGGGGCATTTATTAGGAGCTAAAGTGTTGATGGGTACAGCCACACCATCATTGGAAAGCTTCTACAATGTTAAAAATGAAAAATATGGTCTAGTTTCTTTGTTAGAACGATTTGGAAATTTACAGTTACCCGAAATCAAGGTAGTCGATTTAAAGCATCAATACAAGACGGGAAGGATGAAAGAGCATTTGAGCAAGCCCTTGATGGAGGCTATAGCAAATGCGCTTGCTGATAAAGAACAGGTACTGTTATTTCAAAACCGAAGAGGATTTAGTCCTACAATGCAATGTACTCTTTGTGATTGGCATGCAGAATGTAGCAACTGTGATGTCAGTTTAACCTATCACCAATATTTTCACGAATTGCGATGTCATTATTGCAGTTATCGAACTAAAATTCCCAAAAATTGCCCAGCTTGTGGATGTGATCAAATTGTGAAGAGAGGATTCGGGACTGAAAAAATTGAGCACGTGATCAATGAGTTGTTCCCTTCGACGAAAGTCGCAAGAATGGATTATGACACGGCAAAGACAAGAAATG
>JAHDCZ010000188.1 GCA_020629615.1 Saprospiraceae bacterium | reverse complement strand
AAAAATTTGGGAACGACAAGATTCTATACTTTATGACCCTTTATACGGCTGTAAAAATTATTCGTCTAAATCCATTCTTACCAAGGATGGAACAATCCTTCAAGCGGGAAGAACTATTACTGAAGACTCTCTAGGGAAGGAAAACACTCATACTTTCTTAATAAATATGGACCAAAATGGATGTATTGAAGATAATTGTCCTCAAATAATGACAAGTATAAATGATATTGAAATCTTAGAATCCATTAATGTTAATATTGCACCTAATCCTTCCAACGGTTTATTTACAGTAAGTTCCGATAAAATCATTAATAAGGTCCAAGTGTATACAATATCTGGCATTTTGATAAAAACGCTAATCAATAATAATAAGCAGATTGAAGTAGATTTATCAAATTATTTAAATGGTACTTATTTTATAAGAGCTTCGATTGATCAGGAGATAGTAGTGGAGAAAATTATAAAAATGTGAGGTCTGAAATCGAATGGGCAATTAAATACATGTTCGAAATCGGAGAGTCCAATAATTATCTTGCAATTATTACTTTATGAAAATTACTGTTTCAGAACTCAATTGATTATGTGCTTGCAGTAAAACGACATGAGTACCACTTAAAAACAAGGGATCAAATCTTATTAAATCATTTGCTCTTACATTTTGCTGATGCACGACTTGCCCCAACATATTTACGATATACAATTTTCCATCCTCAATGTTATTTGCGGTTTGAATGATCAGTTGATCAGAAACAACAGTGGATGAAACAATATCAAAATTGTCTGCTTTCTCTATTTCTTTGTTAGTAGTTGTCGTGATACAATGAATTTCAGCTGTACCACCTAAAACAAGATCAAAACCCACAGTGTCCGAAAAATTGTTAATTAATAATAGATAGCGATCTCCATGAAAAACTTCGAGCGGAGCTAAATAGTTATTATCTGTCTGGTTACAACCAGGTTCTTCAACGATATCGGTTTCTCCGTATTGCAATCCTGTATTTCCAGTACAATTTTCATTATTCGGATTACCTGCCGTTGCTCCAGTGGCCATACATCTGACCACTTCATTTTCATCACAATTTTCGCTCTCCTTTTTTAGGACTAAAAAATCAAAATCAGAGATTCCATTTTTGGGCATAATATCAAAGATCAAATCGCCTGCATTCACAACATTTAATTCAATCCAGATAGAATTATACTCCGTTCCCACACAAGTCCCATCTGTTATTTCGTCATCGTTCCCTACCCCTTCCGTTACAGTAAAACTAAAAGGAGATTCACCACAAAGAACCAAGGGAGTTGTGCAATCCTTGTGCTCTTGAGCAAAAAGAAAATTGGAAAAAACAAACGTCAGTATTAAAGTCAATTGGCCTTTCATCATAATTTCTTTTTATAAAGAGCGACGAAAGTAAATAAATTCTAAAAAGATTTTTCTTAAAAAGTGATCTTTAACTTTATCTGTCTAATATGCTCCCCCAGCCTGCGCCATCATGACTTCGTCATCACCAAAGGGAACACATCCGAAAAATTCTCCAGGGATAGGATTATGCCTTAGCACTTGAGTCGAACCGATTTCTGAGGTAAAAAAACCGGCAACGGTCAATTGTTTAAGCAATGGAAATATTTCTTTGGTTGTACTATCTGTTTTAATCTTTGCCTCGGCATCCTTGTGAAAATATTCTAAAATTCCATTCTGTTCATTTCTGGATAAATCGACAAATGATTTTTGATGTTTTGATTGTGATTTTTCTTGGATAAGTTTTAAACCGGTTCTAAAAATATCTTGCTCTTCCTTTTTGAATACGTCATTGACTGCAGAATCTATAAATTGATGAACCAATGCATCATTGGCTCCAGGTGTATCTGTTTTGGGAATAATACATTCTGTCAATGATTTCAATAAGTTAATTTCTTCTAAAGAGAAAAATTCTGGTTTCCATCCCACAGAACCTTCAGCTTTACAGCTCGACAAAATTGTTGAAATACTTGCCGTTGATAATGCACCTGCAATAACAACATATGACTTTATCGCTTCTCGTCTTTTCATAATTAGAGGTTTCCTTTTTTTAATTCTTGTACTGCAAAATTGGCTGCTCTAGCTGTCAAGGCCATATAAGTCAATGAAGGATTTTGACAAGCGGATGAGGTCATACAACTACCGTCCGTCACAAACACATTATTCACTGCATGAACTTGATTGAAGCCATTTAAAACAGATGATTTAGGATCACGGCCCATTCTTGCGGTGCCCATTTCGTGAATTCCTTTTCCTGGATTGCTACCATGATCGTAAGGTTGAACATCTTCCAAACCGGCTTTCTCGAGCATCTCGACAGCAGCATTGACCATATCTTTACGCATTTCCATTTCGTTTTCTTTCCACTCAACATCCATGTTTAAAGTGGGTAGACCATGAATGTCTTTTAAGGATTCGTTGAGAGTGATACGATTGTCTTGATATGGTAGACACTCCCCAAAACCCATTAATCCAAAGCGCCACTTTCCCGGTTTAACGACTGCTTCTTTAAACTCTTTTCCGAAGGCAGCTTCTTTGACATTTCGAGTCCAGCCATAGCGACTTCCCCCACCTTGATATCCAAATCCTCTCAGATAATTTCGTTTGGTTGCCTCGTTCAAATTTTGAAACCGAGGGATGTATATTCCATTCGGTCGTCCAGCCGTAAAATATCGATCTTTAAAATCAGATGAATTTCCGGCAGCTCCTAAAAGAAAATGATGATCCATTACATTTCTTCCCAACTGATCCGAATCGTTGCCTAAGCCATTTGGAAATCGATCAGATTTGGAATTCATCATAATCCATGTCGATCCAAATGCAGAGGCATTCAAAAAAATGATCTTGGCAAAATACTCATGTGTTTCTCCAGATTCGGCATCTTGAACACGTACCCCTTTTGCTTTCTGTGTCTCATCATCGTAAATGACTTCGGTTACGATCGAGAAAGGCCTTAAGGTAAGATTTCCTGTTTCTGCCGCAAAAGGTAAGGTAGAAGATTGTGTAGAGAAGTAAGCACCGTATGGACATCCCCTCATGCATCGATTTCGATATTGACATTTACCTCTAGCCCCCAAGTTTTGGGTAATGTTGGCGGTCCTCCCAATGGTCATCAGGCGATCAGAATAATTTTTAGCGATTTGTTCTTTGACATAGGTTTCGATGCAATTCATTTCCATCGGCGGCATCAGCTTACCATCTGGTAATTGTGGTAATCCTTCGTTCTGTCCACTGACACCAATATGCTGTTCGACATAATCGTACCACGGAGCGATATCTTTGTATCTTATCGGCCAGTCTACAGCAATCCCTTCTTTGGCGTTGGCCTCAAAATCCATCGGACTCCAACGATAACTTTGCCGACCCCACATAAGCGATCTTCCTCCGACATGGTATCCACGATTCCAATCAAAGGGTTTTATTTCTGTATAAGGATGCTCCGTATCTTTTACCCATAAATGCTTTGTGGATTCTCGCACCGTGTATCCTGTACGACTTTGCTTTTGGTAATCTTTGAGATCTTCTTGTGACAAACGATCTCTGTTTTTAAATTCCCATGGTTCGCTCATGGCCGTAATGTAGTCTTTGACATGTTCTAGTTTACGTCCACGTTCTAGCATCAGGGTTTTAAGTCCTTTTTGGCAGAGTTCTTTGGCAGCCCATCCACCGCTGATTCCAGATCCGACTACGATTGCGTCATAGCTTACTTCTGATTTTCCGTTTGAATTGAAATACATAAATCTTTATTAAACGTCGCAAATATTTACACCTTCACGTA
>JAHDCZ010000187.1 GCA_020629615.1 Saprospiraceae bacterium | reverse complement strand
GTACTTTGATCCACAACAGCCATAATGATTGTTTTTTGCTGTTACAAAAATAATAATTCATATCAATAACATAACTTCGCCTAAAGAAGTTCTATAAATCTAAAACCTAATTATATAAATAATGAATCCTATTCTTAGTGTATTTCTCGAAATACTGAAGTTTACTATTCCTGCTCTGATTGTTTTCTTTACCGTTTACTTTTTGTTCAAAAAATATTTGGATAGCCAGATTCAATTGAAGGCCATGGAAAATCGAAAATTATTTGCCAATCAAACCCTTCCCTTGAAATTGCAAGCCTATGAACGATTAATGGTTCTCTGTGATCGAATTTCGATTCCTAATTTAATTTCTAGATTACGTACGAATGCGATGAGCAATAAGGAACTTCAAAATGCCATGATGATCGCGGTGCAGCAAGAGTTTGAACATAATAATGCAATGCAGATTTATACTTCCGAAAAATTATGGGAAATTATTTCTTTAGCAAAGAATCAAACCTTGGCGATTATCGCTTCCGCGAATGAGGGATTAAATGATAGTGATAATGCAGGATTGTTTGCCGAAAAGGTATTGAAAGAGCAGATGAAACAATCGACCGCCTCCGTAGATGTTGCAAAATCAGCAATTAAGAAAGAAGTCCAATTAATATTATGAGTAGATTAAAGAAGCAATTATTTCTCCTTTTGACAATTGGTTTTATGTTGAGTTGTAAAACCAAGACGCTTGTTCAACCAACGATGGTCAATCATATTGCCGATGTACAAATTAACTATCTGCAAGTGAATGATGAGACGGGAATGAATGATACCGAGATTGAAGCGATGATCAATCCATACAGAGAAAAACTATCGGCAGAAATGAATGAGGTCATTGCCACCTTGGAAACTACCATGTACAAAGGAAGACCAAATTCCAATATGGGTAACTGGCTAGCGGATTTACTCCATGAAGAAGCGGAGATTTTAACCAATCAAAAAATAGACTTTGCGCTTCAGAATTATGGAGGTATCCGTATTGGTTCTGTTGAAAAAGGGGATATCAAAGTGATGAAAGTTTTTGAGATCATGCCATTCGATAATGAATTGGTCGTGATGAATTTATCTGGCGAACTGATCAAAAAACTATGTGATCGGATTGCCGAATATGGAGGTTGGCCGGTAAGCCATGGACTGAAAATGGGAATTCTCGACAATGAGTCGGTAAATATTATGATAGGAGGAAAACCATTCGACGAAAGTCGTAATTATACGATTGCATTGCCCGATTATGTGGCTGGTGGAGGTGATAAATGTTTCTTCTTAGAAGATCAGGCAATGCAAAAGACAGGCATGATGATTAGAGAAGTTATGATCAAGAACCTGAAACGTAAGACCTCGGAAGGAAAGACGATTCAAGCTTCCAATGAAAAAAGATTAATCATCCAGTAACACCAAATTAATTAATCATGAAAAGAAGAGATTTTATAAAAAGAAGTGGGTCTGGAGCATTTTTATTGTCATCAGGAGCATTTCCATTTAGTGCTGCGATTGATGATCCAAATTTGGTAAAATTGACAATCCTGCATACAAATGATGTGCATTCACGCATTGATCCGTTTCCGATGGATGGAGGTAGAAATCAAGGGATGGGAGGAGCCTCAAAACGAGCAACTCTGATTAAACAACTACGAAAAGAGAATGACAATGTTCTACTTTTGGATTGTGGGGATATCTTTCAGGGGACGCCTTATTTTAATTTCTTTGCTGGAGAATTGGAGATGAAATTAATGACCGAGATGGGATATGATGCAGGCACGATTGGAAATCATGATTTTGATGCCGGAATCGATGGCTTGGAAAAGCAATTGAAGCATGCCAATTTCCCATTATTGATCGCGAACTACGATCTTAAAAATACGGTCCTTCACAAAAAGGTAGAACCCTATAAAATCTTTAAAAAGTCAGGTCTAAAAATCGGAGTTTTTGGAATCGGGATTGCACTGGAAGGATTGGTGCCTAAAAAATTATATAAAGAAACAGTTTATCTTGATCCTATAGATAATGCTCAAAAAACAGCTACTCATCTTAAGGAAGAAATGAAATGTGACTATGTCATCTGTTTATCACATCTCGGTTACACCTATGATGAAAAAAGAGTATGTGATATACATTTAGCGCATATGACCAAGGACATAGATTTGATCTTGGGAGGGCATACTCATACCTTCATGCGAAAACCAGATATCCGTAGAAACATTATAGGAAAAGAAGTGGTCATCAATCAAGTTGGATGGGCTGGATTGATGTTGGGTAAAATTGATATCGTTTTTGAAAAAGGTAGCTCTCAGAAATGTCACACATGTAAAAATACTTTTATTAGTTAAAATTTAATGCGAAGTCGGTTTCACAACAAATTATAATTATTTTAAAGTGTAGATAGCTGATTTTCATACATCTTTATGTGTTGTTTTTTGTGAATGTATAGTGGTGATTATCAGTGTGTTAGAAACAGAAATCTTTTTTTTAAATAATTGGTCATTACTTATTTGTTGTAATATTTTTTTTACAAATTTGCTGCACAACAAAACCAATTACCAATATCCCAATCGAATTTATCCCAGTCCGATAGATATTGAAATTACATTTTAACAGCGAGGAATTCCTTTTTTGGATTTCCCTAAATATATATTTTAATGGCTCACGATCATATCAGTTACTGGCAGAACTGCCTCCAAATCATCAAGCGAACTGTAAGCCCTCAGAGTTTCAAAACATGGTTTGAACCGATACGACCAATCAGATTTCAAGAGAATGCCTTAACGATACAAGTCCCTAATAAATTTTTTTACGAATGGTTAGAAGAGCATTATGTGAATGTGCTCAAAACTGCCATCAAATCTGAAATAGGTGACAAAGGAAGATTAGAATATCAAATATTGGTTGATAACCATCGACAAATCGGAAATAATCCCTCCAAAGAAGAAGGAACTCCAGGCACTTTCAGTGCAGAGAAAATTAAAAATCCGTTTGTGATTCCAGGGATTAAAAAATTACAAATCGATCCTCAGCTGAATCCAAGTTATAAGTTTGAAAACTTCATTGAAGGAGACTGTAACAAACTCGCACGATCTGCTGGTATCGCCATTACCAATAATCCCGGTGGAACTGCCTTCAATCCATTATTTGTCTATGGAGATGTTGGATTGGGAAAGACTCATTTGGGTCACGCCATAGGAAATAGCGTAATCGAAAAATTCCCGGATAAAACAGTCTTGTATGTAACTACTGAACGCTTTACTAATCAAGTCGTTCAGTCGATCAAAAATAATGCAGTCAATGATTTTATGAATTTCTATCAAATGGTAGATGTTTTAATTGTTGATGATATTCAATTCTTGGCAAAGCGAACGAAGACACAAGAAATATTCTTCAATATTTTTAATATTCTTCACCAGAGTGGGAAGCAAATAATAATGACTTCTGATCGACCTCCAAAAGATCTACAAGAAATTGAAGAACGATTGATCTCAAGATTTAAGTGGGGATTGTCCGCAGATTTAAAATCTCCGGAGTTTGAAACGCGCATGGCAATCTTAGAATCTAAAATGAGCAATGAAGGAGTTGATCTTCCGAATGAAGTAACAGAATTTATTTGTTTCAATATCCAGAATAACATTAGAGAATTGGAAGGCGTAATGATTTCCATGATCGCACAGGCTTCCTTGAATGACAGAGATATTGATCTTGATTTGGCGAAAGAAGTGATCAAACAATTCGTATCTCAAATCAATAAAGAAATCACGGTAGAAAATATTGCAAAACTAGTCGCTGAACACTTCGAGGTACCCCTCGAAAAAGTTCAAGGGAAATCTAGAATGCGTAACTATGTGATTGCTCGTCAA